>CAZWGW010000180.1:10425-10799 GCA_964633565.1 uncultured Planctomycetaceae bacterium | reverse complement strand
GATCGCCAGCGGGCTGAATTTTGGCTCACCCGGAAACTGCGCCTTGCGGTCGGGCGGGACGGTGTATTCCTCACCTTTGGCGAAAGTGGCGACTTCGACCTCGGTACCGAACGGCAGTCGAGGTCCCGTCGATCGTGGTTCCTGAACGAAGACCGACATGAAGTCGGCCTTCTTGTCGACGAGGCTCTCGGCCACTGCAGGAAACTTTGTGTCGCGGCGGATCGTCGTGTGGCTCACAAACGCGTGCAGCCCCTGGAAATCGACCTGCTTGTAATCGTCTAAGAACAGGTGATCGTGGCACAGCGCGCATTGCAGGTCGACCCCCAGGAACAGCCGGCCGACGACTCGCGTCAGTCCCCTCAGGTCGACCGGAT
>CAZWGW010000180.1:0-10415 GCA_964633565.1 uncultured Planctomycetaceae bacterium | reverse complement strand
CTGACCGTAGTTCTCCAGCCGTTTCGTAAAGAAGAACGCGGAGCCGCGCGTTGTTTCGTCGTCGGCGTTCGGATGCAGGATCGCCCGCACGAACTGATCCCACGGCACGTTCTGTTCAAATGATGTCACCAGGAATTTACGCCACTCCTCATGGTCCCCGAGTCGTTCCATGAGCATGACATGCATGACGTCCGCCATGCGCTGCGGGTATTCGGGTCCGGCAAGCAGGCGATCGATGAGCCGCTCGCGTTTGTCGACGGCGTCGTCGTCGAGGAAGACGCGTGCCTCGTCGATTGACGGGATGCGACCGGTGAAGTCCAGGTAGACCCGGCGGACAAACGCCGCGTCATCGGCCGATAGTGCGAGGGGGCCGCCGGCCCGATCCGCGATCTGTTGATCAATCCGGACGGAGAGCGACTCTTCCGCCCGCGCAGGCAGGCGGATTACGCACAGGACCAGACACCAGAGGATAAGTTGCCGCATCGATCAAGCACCGAGGAGCGACTCACATCAACGATCATGGATGCTAAGCCGTCCGGGCGCGGGATACAAGATGTGGGCATCTATTCAAACACGACACGGGCCGGCGTCAACGTGCTGTCCGCGGACGAAAAACAGGGCATCCTGGCTGCGCATCGCCGCCGGGATGCCCGACCGAGTCGGTCATTCACCCTGAAAGTACGTCAGTCGCGATCATCGCGCTCGCCCCGACCGCGCCGGTCGTGGCCGTCTTCACCCCGCCCGCGACCGCCGTGCGGCGTTCCCCGCCCGAATGCCGGTGGACCGCCACGACTTGCGAAGGGACCGCCACGGAACTGCGGACCTTCGTGGCCGCGACCGAAACCGGGACCACCGAATCTGCGTCCATCACGCGCCGAGAATGAACCACGTCCCCCGTCGCGGCCGAACGACGGCCGATGATCGGGACCACCGCGAGACGCGAACGGCGGTGGGCCGCCGCGGAACGGAGGCTCGAACCGACGCTCACCATCGCGATCGGGACCACGGCCATCACGTGCGGCAAACGGAGGGGGTCCACCCCCGAACGGCGGTTCAAAGCGACGCTCGCCTCCACGGTCGGGACCACGGCCATCACGTGCGGCAAACGGCGGAGGTCCGCCCCGAAACGGCGGTACAAACCGGCGCTCGCCTCCCCGATCAGGGCCGCGTCCGCCACGTGCGGCAAAGGGTGGGGGCCCACCGCGCGATGGACCGTCGAACCGGCGTCCCTCGCGATCCGGGCCGCGCTCCGCAGATCCGCGTGGGCCGCGCCCAGACTGTGGACCGGGCCCGTTGCCGAACGGGGGTTGAAAGCGAGGACCCCGGTCATCGCGGCGTTCACCGTCGCGCGGACCGAAACCCGGAGGACCGCTGCGTGCGCGGCGTGGTTCATCCCGATCGTCGTCATCATCGCGGTCGCGCGCCATCCGCGGTCGGTCGCCAGGTCCGTCGTCTTCACGATCGGGCCGGGCATCTCGTCCGGGTCGGTCTCCGTCGCGGGACCGTCCCGGTCCACCGCGCGGGCCGCCGCCGGGCTGGGCCCAAGCGGAACCGGTGGCAAACATTGCTCCAACGAGCGCGCATGGAAGCAGTGTCGTGTAACGCATTGTGCAACTCCTGGTGGTCTGCGAGCGACGAAGAATGGGCAGCGGGGATGTTGCACCCGTCTGATTGGACCCGCCCATCCCTGCGGGCTCGACTTGCGGACCCCTCGCGCCGCCGATCGATCACAGTCCACGCGATCAACCAGCTCTCCACGCACTGGAACGGGGCCGAAACGCCGCGGTCTACAGGCGTCGTCAACATTTCTGACAGCGTGTGTCCGTCTCGAAAGTTGGAACGACGTACCCCCCTCTCCCCCAAACCTGACAGGTTTGCAGGTTTGGCAATCATTGGGGGAGAGGGGCCGGGGGTGAGGGGGGAGTCGACGACAGACTCCGCGGCCCCCTCACCCCAACTCTCTCCCCCGTTGCGTGGCTGCGCCGCGAATGACGCGGGTTGCGGGGGAGAGGGAGGAAACACTCCAGCGACGCGTGAGACGCACACACTTTCGTGTCCGTCAACACACTCACGGCTTGACGACGATCTTGCCCATGAGCGTCCCCTGTTTGGCCAACGTGTTCTCTTCCTGCAATTGGTGCGCGGAGGCGGCTTCAGCAAGCGCAAAAGTTCTTCCCACGACCGGTTGCCATTGGCCGGCGGCCGACCAGCGGTTCATGTCGTCGGCGCAGGCCCGCTGCTCGTCTGCCGTCGCATTGAACATGGCGAAGCCGACCATTCGCAGGTCGTTGACGTAGAAGGGCCCCACCGGGAACTGCGGGCGGGCGTCGCGGCCCGCCATGAGTATGATCCGGCCCCGTTTCTTCATCAGGGGGACAGTACGATCGAATGTCGGCTCGCGCTGCGTCTCCCACCAGACGTTGATGCCGCCGTTGTCCGCCGTGAACGCCCGAATGTCGTCGTCGAGCGAGGGGGAGTGATAATCGAGGACGAGGTCTGCGCCGAGTTGTTCGCAGCGGGCCTTCTTCTCCGCATTCCCGACGGTGGCGATGACCTTCGCCCCGGCCGCATTGGCGAACTGCACAACGGCCGAACCGACTCCGCCAGTGCCGCCATTAACGAATACGATCTCGCCCGACCTGAGGCCCGCATGCAGAAACAGACCGAGATGGGCGGTGATGCCGACCAGCGCCCCGGCCGCGGCCTGTTCGTCGCTTTGCCCCGGCGGCGTCGGATAGAGCCAGCCTTCATCGACGGCAGCGTATTCTGCCAATGTCCCCTGCCGGCCGAACAGGCTCTGGCTACTGCCCCACACGCGGTCGCCCGATTTGAACCGGGTTACGCTATTGCCGACGGCCTCCACGGTCCCCGCCAGGTCGCAGCCGGGGATGTAGGGGAACGCCGTCGCCATTTTCACGACACCGGCGCGGATGTACGTATCGATCGGATTGACGGCCGACGCGGCAATGCGGACGAGGACCTGGTCTGGCCCCGGTGTGGGTGTCGGCAATTCACCGTACTGAAGTGTGTCGGGGGGACCGGGTTGATTGATGAATGCGGCGTGCATGGGGGGGACAGGTCGCTTGGTAGTTTGGTGGCTTGGTCGCCTGGTGACACACCAAACTACCAAACGACCAAGCCACCAAACCACCCCACCGAACTACCCCTGCAGCCGCACCTCATCCCCCACCCGAATCGTTCCCGCCTCCACCACGCGCGCCGTAATTCCTCCGTGACCGCGCATGGCGTTGTAACCGCCGGGGCCGAGGTTCTCTTCCATTCGCGAACAGGGCTCGCACGGCCCGGTCGCTTCGAGCACAGCCCCGCCAATCTGGAACCGGCGGTCCTTGAGCGCCAGCAGGTTGATGCCGGAGACGACGATATTCCGCCGCGTGAGTTCCGGTGGCGCGGAATCACGATGCACGAGTGATGCGACGCCGGTGAGGTGCTCGGCCTGGATCAGCGTCACCTCGCGTTTCGACGGCTTGCCCCGCTTGGCATGATGGTCGCCGTCCAGTCCCGAACCGACACGCGCCTCGGCCGACGCGACCGACCGCACGAGGGCGCGCGGCTCGGGGCTGAGGCCGATCCATTCGACGCGGCCGGTCTGCGGGAGTGTGTTCAGCAGGTCGTGCATTTCGGACATGAGCGTGCTCGTGGGAGGAAACGCAATGCAGGACGGACTTCCGAGTACGTCCGAGCCTGCGCAGCGACCCGAATATTGAAGGTTGACCAGACCGGCTGGCAAGTCACCGGTCGACGAAGTCCGTATTCACCGTTGGTACAGAATCTGAGAGACTCCACCTCCTTGTGGCAGCGCACGGTACAACACCATCGACAAGCGTTTTGCCAGGCGGAGTCACTGCACATGTTCGCACTCATCCTCGCGGCATTGCTTGTTTCCGGACCTCCCCCGCAGAATCCCAATTCTGGAACCGCCGAACGCATCGTGAATGAAATCACCACCGTCCTGAACGATCACAAAGCGTCGGGTTTCGACATCACGGTGTGTGTACGCTCCAACCGCGATGTGTCTGTCTCCGGAAGGTTGAACAGCATCGACGAACTCAAGATCGTGCTCGACACCATCAGGCCGCATGCAGATATTGTCACAGTGAGAATCGGCCTGGGTTGTGAGCCGCCTCTTGCACCTGGTCCTGCGGAATTGTCGCTCCAGCGGCAGACAGTTCATTGATTGGACCGACGGTCGTTGCCAGCAGCGTTCACGGCCGGTCTCTGAATTGCTTCGGGCTACATCTCATGCGACGATAGCAAGATCTTCACCGGCCGTCGCAGTCACATGTCATCGCACGACCAGTCACTCATAACACCCCACGACGTCCGCGTCGCCTGCCGCGCCGGCCGGCTCACCGGTCAGACCTCCGGCCTCGCCCCCGGCTACACGCAGGCGAACCTCGTCGTCCTGCCGCGGAAGTACGCGTTTGATTTCCTCCTGTTCTGTCAGCGCAATCCCAAGCCCTGCCCGGTGCTCGACGTGACCGAACCGGGCGAAGTCGCGGCGCCGCGCACCGCTCCCGACGCCGACCTGCGGACCGACCTGCCGCGCTACCGGGTCTGGCGGCACGGCGAACTGGTCGAGGAGCCGAACGACGTGCGACACGTGTGGCGCGACGATTTCGTCTCGTTCGTCATCGGCTGCTCGTTCACGTTCGAGGCCGCCATGCTGCGTGCCGGCCTGCCCGTGCGGCACATCGAGCAGGGCTGCAACGTGCCGATGTACAGGACGAACATCCCGTGCGAGTCCGCCGGCGTGTTCCGTGGGCCGCTCGTCGTCTCGATGCGCCCGCTGACTCCCGCTCACGCCGTGCAGGCGGTGCAGGTCACATCGCGCTACCCGAACGTACACGGCGCACCGGTCCACTGGGGAGACCCGGCGGACATCGGTATCAGCGATGTAATGCATCCCGATTTCGGCGACCCGGTCGAGATTCGCCCCGGCGAAGCCCCCGTCTTCTGGGCCTGCGGCGTCACCCCCCAGTGCGCCTTGATGGAAGCGCGGCTCCCGATCGCGATCACGCACTCCCCCGGCTGCATGTTCGTCACCGATCTGCGAGATGATGCGCTCGCAGTCGGGTGAGAAAACTCGTAAAGAGAAGTGAGGCGAATCGTTTAACCCGTAGCCGCAGGCGAGGGAGTGCTGGTACATCCGATCCTCGCCTGCGGCTATGGGTTAAACGAGCCGATCCATTGAAAGCGAAGCGAAATCCCAAAGACGCCCGGCATGGCCAGACCTCGCCCGCAGAAGACCCTCGCCGACTACATGGTCATCGCCCTCTCGCCGGCGCTGATCATGCTGCTCGTCGGCAGTCTCGTCTACTTTCTGCTGGCGATCGGCTACCGGGGGCAGTTCGTCGACCGGCTGCACTGGATCCTCGGCTGGTTCGTGCTGGCGATCGTGCTCGTCGCCCGGATTGCCATCGAACAGGGTCCGGAACAGGCGCGGGTGTATGGCCTGGCACTGGCCGGGGCGACGTCGCTCGTGATGTTCCGCTTCGTCGATGCGCCGTGGATCGCCATCGGCCTGCTGGCACTCATCTGGTGGTGCGCAAACAAGCTGACGTGGGACAGCACGCTCGTCGACGACAGCGAAGACGCCTCCGGCGAAGGGCTGCTGCAGCACGTCGGCCTCGATGAAACGCCGGTCGCCACGCAATCCGCGCTGCAGCAAACCTCCGCGCCGGCCGATGGCGACGACGGGAACGAACCGAGGGACGACGCGTTAGAAGAGTCGCCTCGGTCAAAGAAACGCGGCCACGCCCCGGGACTGTGGGTTGTCTACTTCTCGCTCCTCGCGTTGCCGCTGTTCGGCTTCGGCCAACTGCTCATTCCCGAGGGCGACACCGCGGCGCGACGGACGGCGTTTCAGTACCTGTTCGTCTACGTCGCGGCCGCGATGGCGCTGCTGCTGACGACGAGCTTCCTCGGGCTGCGGCGGTATCTGCGGCAGCGCCGTATCCAGATGCCGGGGTCGATCGCCACGGTCTGGCTCTCACTGGGGACGGCCATTATCGGCGTGATCCTCGCGCTGTGCATCCTGCTGCCGCGGCCCGAAGCCGCCTACTCGGCCACCGCCTGGCTCGACCGGATTGCCGAGCGCGAACAGGAGGCGTCACGGCAGGCGCAACTCGGCGGCGAGGGAGCACAGGGGGAGGGCCGCCCGATCGGCGAAGGGGAACGCGACGAGGAACAAGCGCAACCGCAGGGGCAGCAGGAACAACCCGGCGGCGAAGGGGAGCGGGGCGACGGCCAAGGGAAGCCGAAGGAACAGCAGAAATCGGGCGAAGAGCAGCAGCAGTCCGGCGGCCCGGGCAGCAAGTCGCCGGAAGACAAGCCGTCCGACCAGGCCTCCGGCCAGGCGGATGATGCGCAACAGGACGGCGGGCAGTCCGGGCAGCAGGGAAAGAGCGGCGCGGCCTCGGATCAGCAAGGGAAGGAACAGGCGCAGTCGGACCAGCAGGGGAAACAGCCCGGGCAATCCAAACAGCAGGGTCAGGATGGCGGACGGGCGCAACGGGATGGGGACAAGCGGCAGCCATCCGACCAATCGAAGCCCGATGAACAGGCGCGTGACGGGCAGCAGGCCGAAATGCCACGGCCGGCGGAACAACAGCCGCAGCCGCCTTCAACGCCCTCCCTCAGCGAGATGACCGGCTGGCTCGCCACGCTGGCCAAGTGGCTCATCTACGGCGGCCTCGCGCTGGCCGTGTTGTGGTACGTGCTCCGCCATCGCGGCGAACTGGCCGACTCGCTCCGTCGTCTGTGGCAGGCGTTGCTGGCCCTGTTCGGCTGGAAGCCAGCGGATGCGACCGGCCCCGACGACGCCGCGGCCCTGTCGGAGACAGGCCGATCGTCGCGGACGTTTGCTTCGTTCCGGGACCCGTTTGAGACCGGCAGCGCGGACCGCATGAAACCCGAGACGCTGGTCGTCTACACATTCGAAGCGCTGCAGGCGTGGGGGCGGGAGCACGGCATCGAGCGCGACGCCGACCAGACGCCCCTGGAGTTCGCCAGCGCACTCTCCCTTCGGTTCCCGGAACTCGCCGCCCCGGTCGGGCACGCCGGCCAGCTCTATGCCCAGGTCGCCTACGCGTCCGGGGCTCCGTCGCGCAGTCAGGCCGGGCAGTTGCAGGCTCTGTGGCGCGCGCTCGCGGGAAAAACCCTCGCGCCCGTCGCCTGATGCGCTCGTGCGACCGGTCCTTCGTGCGAGTGCAGCCCGGCGGCAACCGCCTCACCGGCGGGCGGCGGCCATCTGGGATTTGACGGCGGCGGCGTAATCCAGCGAGATGTTGACGATCTCGTCGTCGTACGCGTTCTTGGGGAAGATCGGCGCGTCCCGTTTCGCAGCGCCGGTCTCTTCCTCCTCTTCCGCGCCGACGGCCGCAGCCTTCGAGTCCGCCTCTTCCGCCTCGCGGTCCTTCCGCGCCTGCGCTTCGTTCAGCGAGATCGTTTTGCGGGCCTTGCGCTCCAGGAACCGCTCGATGGCGTGCTGCAGCTTGACGAAGTCGGCGTCGGCGGCGACGCGCTGCTCGCTGGCCCGCTGCAACTGCGCGACGAGGTCCGAATTGACGAGCACGCCGGGGGAATACTTGGCGGCGGCGATCTGGTCGAAGGGGAGCGCGTTCTCGAGGAACGTCTCGCCGAGGTCTCCGTGGTCGATCAGCGACGGGAGGACGACGTCGGACCGCACGCCGCGGTTCTGCGTGCTGTCTCCGTTGACGCGGTAGAACTGCTGGATCGTGAGCTTGAGCTTGCCGCGCTCGGCCGGCCGGAAGACGCGGATCCACTGGCCGGGGGCGACGTCCATCAGGTTCTGGACGGTCCCTTTGCCGTGCGTGGTCGTGTCGCCGATGACCAGGCCGCGGCGATAGTCCTTGATGACGCCCGCGAAAATCTCCGAGGCGGAGGCCGAGAGCCGGTTGCAGATGACGACGAGCGGCCCGCGATACAGCACGCCGGGGACGTCGTCGTCGAGCGCCTTGACGACGCCCCGTTCGTCCTTGACCTGGACGACCGGCCCCTGGTCGATGAAGTGGCCGGACATTTCGATCGCTTCGGCCAGCGCGCCGCCGCCGTTGAAGCGGAGGTCGATCACCACGGCGTCGACGCCCCCCTGCTGCTCGAATTCACTGAGGACGCGGGCGACGTCGGCCTGGGCGCTGCGGAAGTCGCCGTTGCCGGCGGAGGCCCCTTCAAAGTCGCGATAGAAGGAGGGGACATGGATCACGCCGACGCGGCCGGTGCGGCCGACCCGCTCCTGGCCGTTGCTGATCTCCCCCTTGACCGCCTGTTCGTTGAGCTCGATCTTCTGACGAGTCAGTTCATAGACCTTGGTTTCGCTGCCATCGCCGGGCTTGACCTGCAGCCGCACCTTCGTGCCGCGCTCGCCGCGGATCATCCGCACGACGTCGGTCAGTTTCATTTCGTAGATGTCGATGATCTCGCCGGTCTCCTGGCCGACGCCGACGATCTTGTCCTTGACCTTGAGGCGGCCGTCCTTGTCGGCCGCGCCGCCGGGCACGATGCTGTTGACGATGGTGTAGCCGTCGTCGGCCCGCAGCTCGGCGCCGATGCCGTCGAGGCTGAGCCGGAACTGGATCTCGAAATCAGCCCAACTGGTGGGGGACATGTAGCTGGAGTGCGGGTCGAAGCACTTGGCCAGCTCGGTGAGGTATTCCTCCAGCGTGTCGGTGTTCCGCTGCTGGTCGATGCGCATCAGCTTGATGTTGCGGTAGCGCTTGTGCAGGGATTCGCGGGCCTCCGTCAGCGGCTTCTCGTCCAGGCGGAACTCGAGCAGCTCGCGCTTGATCCACTGCCGCCAGCGGTCGTTCAGCTCGGCCGTCGAAGCGGCCCAGGTGCGGTCGTCGGCGTCGGCGATCATCTCCTCGTCGACGGTGAAGTCGTGGACGGAGTCGATCAGGCGGTGGGCCACCTCGCATTGGGCGGTGGCGCGGGCCTTGAACACATCGAACACCTGATAGGCGAAATCGACGTTGCCTTCCTTGAGGGCGTCGTCGAGCGTGGTGCGGTTGCGGGCAAACTCGTCGATGTCGGACTGCAGGAAGTACAGTTTCTGCGGATCGAGCCACTTCACGAACCCGTCCACGAGCCGGCCCGAGATGCGGTCGTCGACCTGGGTCTTGCTGAAGTGGAACCGCGGAATCATGTCGGCGACGAGCCGCGCCGTCTCCTGGTCGTCCGCTTCCGACGAGCAGAGTTCCCGTGCGCCGATCGTCGCAACGACGAGGGCGGCCAAACCGAGACAGAGACTCCGGGCAGCACGGGAAGGAGAATTCATGTTGATTCCAATCCAGGCAGGGACGACGATAGCGCGGGCAACCCCGCTCCAGCCACAAACCCGATAATTTTATTCCATTACGGAAAACGGGACAAGACGCAGTGGCGGCGTCAGCGGGCCCGGGAGGGCGGCACCTGTTCGAGCCAGGCGAGCAGCACCCGCGCGACTTTGGCCAGCGATTCGCCCGAGCAGGCGGCCGGCAGGTCGTTCCGCGTGTGCCAGTGCGGGTAGTCGAAGTCAATCAGGTCGCAGGTGGGGATGCGGGCGATCTCGTTCAGCGGAAGGTGGTCGTCGCGGACGTCGTGCTTGCGACGCGCGATGAACTCCCGCACTCCCAGCCGCCGGGCGACTTCGAACACGCTGCGGGTGACGTCCGGCGCGTAGTAGAGGCTGTTCTTCTCCTGGAAGATGTGCAGGTCCCGGTCGCCGATCATGTCGACGAGCATGCCGCAGACGTAACGGTGCGCCGGCGGCGCGTCGCGGTACTGCGTCGCAAAATACTCGGAGCCGAGGAAGTACTTGTCGCGCGGGTCGCTGTAGACCAGTTCCTCGCCGTCGAAAAAGACCATGTCGACGCCGTAGGTCGGTTTGATCTGCCGCAGATGGTGGGCCATCTCCATGAACAGGGCGACGCCGCTCCCCCCGTCGTTGGCGCCGACGAACAGTTTGCGGCGGTTGGCCTCAACCGGTTCGCGATCGGGGAAGGGGCGGGTGTCGTAGTGGCAGCAGAGCAGGACGCGTTCCGTCGCTTCCGGCTGCCAGGAGACGATCAGGTTGGCCATGCGGACCGGCATCCCGGTCTGCGGGTGCGGGGCGTCGAACGACTGGAGGGAGACGGTCGCGCCGAGACTGGTGAAGTGCTGTGTGAGCAGTTCCTGCTGCTCCTCCATGCCGGTGGTGCCGCTGGTGCGCGAGCCCAAGGCGCAGATCTGCGTCAGGTAGCCGAAGGCGCGCTTGCCGTCAGGGCGAGGAGCGCCCGGGGCCGCGGCGGGACTCGCCGGGTCGGCCGGCACGAAGTGTGCGAGCCACATCGCGCCGAGCAACAGCGCCAGCGGCACGACGGCCCAGCGGGCAATCGTGGAGGCGCGCGACGGCGGGT
>CAZWGW010000179.1:0-10802 GCA_964633565.1 uncultured Planctomycetaceae bacterium | reverse complement strand
CTTCGGACGATTCTTTCTTCTCAGTCTCCGGCACCGGCGGAGGTTCACTGACGGCCGGCGTTGAGGTGACGGCAACGACATTCGCCGACGTGCCGGCCGGCGGCGCCGCGGCCGCTGCGCCGTTCGCCACCGCCCGCGCGCCGAACAATCCCCGTACGAGCCACCAGCCGACGAGGAACGCCAGTCCATACCGCGCGGCGGACAGCGCGTGGGCAAGTTTGTCCGTATCGCTCAGGCTGAACAGGGCGGCAACGAACGCCGCGAAGAGTAGCACCCACAACTTGTTCTCCCACGACGTGCGGCTGAGGATCAGGGCGATGACAAAGATGGCGCCGCTGATCGCCATCGTCATCCAGATCAAGTTCCACCACGTGACGCGGATCCGTTCGTGGCCGCCGAGGTTGCTGTAGGCGTAGCCGGTCATCCCCTTTTTGGAGACGCTCGTGCCGCTGCTGAAGCCGATCCATTCCTCAAGTTTCTGCTCGTCCACCTGCCGGGCATCTCCGAACATCGACGCCGTCAATCGCGACTGACGGTCCAGCACGAACCGCGCCGGCTCGCCGACCAGCGCAAACTCTTCCGGAATCCAGAGGGCGACGCGCAGTTCCTGGACGGCGGTGTCACGGTCCTCCCCCCGTCCGCCAATGATCGGCAGCGGGAGGGAGAGTTCGCCCCACGGGTAGTCGCTTTCACCCGGATACGGGGAGACCTTCCAGCGGAACTGCATCGCAATCGTGAACTCTTCGTCGGACGGCTTCGTGCGCGCCACGTTCAGGTAGTAGCCCTGAAACTCGTCATTACTGGTGAGCGGGTCTCCGGCCTTTTCCAGTTTGACCTCGCGGCCGTCGACGATGACGCCGCCGAGCGGCTCCATGCCGATCGGCAGCTCAATGAGCAGCCGCTGGCGTTCGGTCGATTTCACCTGGAACCGCGCGCGGTAGTTGGCCGTGCCGTCCTTGCCGTTGACGATCTCGACGAGCGCCCGGCGCACGACCGTCGCGATCACCTTCTCCACTTCGTGCCGGGTGCGCGTCAGCTTGAGCTGCACCCCCCCTTCATCGGGCTGCTTGTAGTAGTGATAGGCCAGCGTGCCGGTCTTCTCCAGGACCTTTAGCTCGCGGATGTCGATCGCTTCGGCCCCCTCGACCGTGGCAGAAACCGACAGCGATTGTTCCTTGAACACGGCCGCCTCGCCGTAGATCACCGACAGCGGCACCGCTTCGCGCCCGCTGCCCGCCGGCGTCGGCAACGCCCGGAGCAGTTGCACGGTTAATTCATCCGAGGTCGGTCCCTCCGTCGTGGCAGCGGCAGCGTCCGCAGCGGCGGCCGATTTCAAGTCGTACTTCACCGACAGTTTGACCGTCCCCACCACCTCCCGCTGCATCACGACCGTCCACGTCACCCAGCCATTGGCCGGTTCCGACGGCGTCTTCTGCTTGATCGCCGGCGACGTCGCATCGACCGCCACGGTCTCGATCTGCGCGAGGCTCGACACCGCTTCCGGCACCTGGAACTGGAACGTGTCCAGCCCGGCGAACTGCACGTGATAGTTGAGCAGTGTGGTCACCTCGGCCGACTGCGGCAGCACGTTGACCGTCGTCGCCACGTCGACGCTGAGCCGCGCCGCTTTGCGTTTGGTCGTCACCGGGATCGTCACCGGCCGGCGCGTGAAGCTCCAGGCGGCCGTCAGCAACGCGTCCCCCATCTGCAGGCCCTGTGGCGCGGGGAGCGGCTGCGCGGCGACCACGCCGGCGTCGTTCGTCGTGACCTCGATCGACTCCCGGGCGTAGAGGTACACCGCACCGGTCTCGCGTTCCACATTCCGCGGCTCCAGAATCGGGAGCGGCAATTCCGACATATCCACGCCGGCCTGGAACGGCCGGTGCCCCTTCACCGACACGCCGATCTGCCCCTGCGTCTTTTCCGAGAGCGAAATTGTCAGCGTGCGGGCCTGCGCGTCGAACGCAAATTCCTTCATCTGCGCGCACTGCACATCGTCGACGACCAGTTGTTCGGGAACGTCGAGCACGATCTGGAAGATCCCGGCCCGGTCAACGGTGTAGTTGAGCGCCGCCTCCAGCCGGACTTCGTCCTCGCGGAAGATGACTTGCGCTGAGTGATCAACAAGGATGCGCGGCTCGACCGGTTTGACCGACGCCTGCAGCGCGAATCGCGGACTGTAGAACTTGAACGCCAGCGCCCCCTCCGCACGGATGCGTTCGGCCGTCTGCGCCGCGTCGACCCGCACGATCCCCTGCTGGTCGGTGAGCGTCAGCGCGAGGTCGGCCGCGTGCCGCAGCGACACCTGGCCGCTCTCGCGCACGGCGTCGAGCGCGTGGATGCCGTGGAACGTGCCGTCATCCGCCTGGCCGGCGACGTCGAACGCGCCGTCGGGCAATTTGCGTTCGGTGTGAACTTCGACCGTCAACTGCTGTTCGACGCCGCTGAGCAGTTCGACGATCACCGTCTGATACTGGTCGCCGTCTTCGGTGCGCCAGCCTTTGACCTTGGCATCGGACGTGACGTCGAGGATGCGGTGGTCCTTCGGCACGGCGATGCGGACCTGGTTCAGTTTGCCGCGGAGGACAGCGAACGTGAGGTACGCATCGGTGTGAATCAGGCCGTCTTCGACCGAGACCTGCGTCAGATTGGTGACGCTCGTGAGCAGTTCCATTTCGGGCTTGAGGCTCACGCGCGGGTGCCAGTGGGCCGTGATGCGGCCCGTGGAGCCGAGGCTGGCCCGGACGCGGGTCGTGCCGGCGGCCTGCTCCTCGACCGGCAGGCTGACCTGCCGCGGCGTGATGTCGATCGTCTGGTCGGCTTCGGGGACGAGGACTTCAAACGTCGTGATGCCGACGGTCGGACAGTCGAGCGCGAACTCACGTCCATCGGGCGAAGTATGTACGCGGGTGATCAGTTCCAGCGTGACCTGCTGTTCGCCCGTCGCGCCCAGCAGCAGCGAATACGTGCCGTCCCCCGTGCCGCGGAGCAGCACCTTGTCGCCGGCCCCTTCAACCTTGCCGACGGCGGCCTCACCAAACCGGATCGGAATTTCGACCCACGGCTTCCCCAGCACGTTGACGGTGAGCCGCGCCTGGATGCGCGCCAGGTCCTTCTCAATCGTGGCGGTGTACGCGGCGGCCGTGATGACGGCGTCGACCTTCTGCGGCTCCGGCTGCTCCATGCCGCCGTCGCGCTGCCACAGCTTGAGCCATTCGTCGTACGGCATGACGACGCTCGCCCCGAGCTTGTCGAACACTCCCTTGAGGTTCTTGTACGGGACGTAGATCGTGGAGGGGGCTTCCGGCGCTTCGTCGCCTTCGGGCGGTTGGGCGAAAGCAGCCGTGGTCGAAGCCAGAAACGCGAACAGAGCGAGCGCGGCGGCACGCGGGCGCGACGTGCGGTGCATCGAACAAACCTCGGATGGAATGGTGTCCGGACGAGAAACGGGCGACGGCCGGGAACGGCCGCGGGAGCGGATCATTATGGGATACCGACTTTTCCGATTGAGCGGACTGGTCAAATTGCGCAACCTTTGAATTGCCGGTACTCTAGAATATGACGCACCAGCCCCGCGAGGCATTGCAGGTTTTTTCGCGGAATGGAGATTGGGAGCGGGGTGGGACAATGCTGCCGGATGCACCATGACCGACGTGCGGCCCATTCTGGCGCGTTATCCGCAGGTGCGGGGGAATCCGCGTGTAACACCGGTGGTGGGGGGCGGTTTCAGCGGGGCCGCCGTCTTCCACGTAGAAACGGAAACCGAGGCGTTCTGCCTGCGTCGCTGGCCGGGACAGGCGCCGCCGATCGAGCGACTGCGCGAGCTGCACCGGTTTCTGGACTATGTTCATGCGCGCGGCGTGACCGAGATCGCCGTTCCCTGCGCCACGCTCGACGGGAGCACTCTGGTGCAGTGGGACGGTCGTTTGTGGCAACTGGAACCGTGGAAGCCGGGTCAGGCGGACTTCCTCGAGCACCCGACCAATGCGCGCCTGTGGGCGGCGATGCACGCGCTGGCGCGTTTCCATAATGTCGCAGTAGA
This sequence comes from uncultured Planctomycetaceae bacterium, assembly GCA_964633565.1. Classification (GTDB taxonomy): domain Bacteria; phylum Planctomycetota; class Planctomycetia; order Planctomycetales; family Planctomycetaceae; genus CAZWGW01. The sequence goes on along the minus strand of CAZWGW010000179.1, from coordinate 6,760 downwards.
GTACGAACCAACAAAGACCGGGAAAGAGTGGTTCTTTCAGAGCCACAGCCGGCCGGCTCCGGCCGTGATCGAACGAATTGACCTCATCAGGCAATGGACGGCCGGCAGGCTGCACGTTGTGCTCACTGCCAATCGCGGCCTGTGGCCCGGTCGATTGGCGGACGAGTTTCTGCAACGCTATTCATGGGCCGCGCCCACCGTCGCTCGGGAATTGGCCGCGCTCGCCCGGACACCGTTCCGCCTGCATCCGTGCCTGCGCGACATCTGGCGCGCACACGTGCTGTTCGAGGGAGACAACGTGACGGGGATCATCGATCCCAGCGCCGCCCGCAGCGAGAATGTCGCGTCCGATCTGTCGCGATTGCTGGGCAGTCTGCTCGCGGATGACCTGCCCGGATGGGAACTGGCCCTCGACGCGTATTCAAAAATCCGGGCGTTGACGGATTCGGAGCGGTGGCTGGTCCGCGTGCTCGATCGCAGTTCCGTGCTGCTGAGCGGTCTGACGTGGATTGAAACGATGGGCCGGCCGGCTCCCGCTTCCCGCCGAGTGGTAATGGAGCGGTTCCAATGGATCCACCAGCGGCTGCGCGTCCTGGCAGAGTCGATTGACCACGTCTGACGTCGCGCAACATAAGACCCGCGCCGATCGTCAATCGGCGCGGGTCTGCTGGTGGACGCATCCCGTCAGGCGGCTTTCGTCGCCATCTGCTGCTGCAGCACGTGGTCCAGGATTTCACACCCGGACGTCAGCAGGATCCGCTTGAGGTGCAGATCGCTGGTCTTCGTGGCCTGCTTTTCCAGGCTGTCGACGATGCGCAGGGCAATTCCGGGGTCGACGGGCTTCTCGATCTTCTTCATGGGTCGGGCTCCTCCCTGAAATCCGCGCGTCCCCCTGATGGTCGGCCGGTGTGGGTCATCGAACGGTCGCACGCGCGCACCGTCCGTGGCGGTTCGGTGAACCGGAGACGCAGTCCGTCGTGTTATCGACATTCCGGCCGCGCCGGCCACAGCGGGAATACCGCCGGCAGCGACTATTCCACGGGTAATTTGCATCGCGCCCGCGCGCGCCGGTAGAGTTTGCCCAGTGTTGGAGTACAGCGGTTGGAGTACAGGCTTCAGCCTGCCCGGCGCAGACTGACGTCCGTACTGCAATACGAGCAGGCTGAAGCCTGTACTCCAACGGAGCCTCCATCGAAAGAGCCCCCCATGACGAGCCGCCTCCGTGCTGCGCTGATCCCGACCGCCATTCTGATTGCCGCCGCGGCAACGACATGCGCTGAAGAGAGTCAATGGGTCATCTACCCCGGTGGCGAAGGACCCGGCGCCGGCAAGCACATCGTCCTCATCTCCGGCGACGAGGAGTACCGCTCCGAAGAGGCGCTGCCGCAGCTTGGCAAGGTCCTCTCGGTCCGGCATGGGTTCAAGTGCACCGTGCTGTTCCCGATCGACCCGCAGACCGGCGAGATCAACCCCGAGGTAAACAACAACATCCCCGGTCTCGAAGCACTCGACGACGCCGACCTGATGATCATCGCCACGCGGTTCCGGAACCTGCCGGACGAGCAGATGAAGCACGTCGTCAACTATGTGAACTCCGGTCGGCCGATCATCGGCCTGCGCACGGCCACGCACGCATTTCAGATGTCGGCTGACAGCCAGTACGCGCAGTACGACTGGCGCAGCAAGGAGTGGGACGGCGGGTTCGGCCGGCAGGTCCTCGGGGAAACCTGGATCAGCCACCACGGCCATCACAAGCATGAAAGCACGCGCGGGGTCGTCGCCCCCGGGATGGAGGACCATCCGATCGTCCGCGGCTGCGAGGACATCTGGGGTCCGACGGACGTCTACGGCGTGCGCCTGCCGTTGCCCGGCGACTCAAAGCCCCTCATCCTCGGCCAGGTCCTCACCGGCATGCAGCCGGCCGACGGACCGGTGGAGGGACCGAAGAACGATCCCCTGATGCCGGTCGCCTGGACGAAGTCGTTCCCCACGGAAAGCGGCAAGTCGGCGCGCGTCTTCGCCACGACGATGGGCGCCGCGACCGACCTTGAGAGCGAGGGGCTGCGGCGGCTGCTCGTCAATGCCGCCTATTGGTGCCTCGGGATGGAAGACAAGATCCCGCAGCGGGCGAACGTTGTATTGGTCGGCGACTACGACCCGACGGATTACGGTTTCGGCGGGTACAGGAAAGGTGTGAAGCCGGCGGAGCACGCGCAGTAGCCGCGGATGCATATCCGCGGAACAAGCGACGCGAGGCCATCGAATCCGGAGTTGTCGCACGAATTAAACGACCGTCTCGGTGCACTACTCGTCGGTCCTGCCTCGGTCCGCGGTGGTGCGTCGCGCCACCGCGAAGCGCGCGATGAGGCATCCGAGGCTACCCCCTCAGCCGCGGATGCACATCCGCGGACCGATCGCCAGACGGTCGCCAATCTTGGTCCCGGCCCGCCGCTCGCCTAGAATTGTGATGATTCCTGCGTAACCGTCCCTGACGGAACCCGCCGTGCCCGACCAGCGCCACGTTCTCATCGTCGAAGACGAGCAGATCATCCGCAACACCCTGTGCGAGTTCCTCGCCGGGGAAGGCTACCACGTCGCCACCGCCGCCACGATGAACGAAGCCCTGGCGCTCGTCCGCGAACGGGACTTTCAGGTCGCGGTCTGCGACGTCCAGCTCCCCGATGGCGACGGCATTGCGCTGCTGCGGAGCATCCACAAGATGAACCCGGCCACGTTCATCCTGATCATTACGGCGTACGCGACGGTTGAGAACGCGGTCGACGCCTTCAAGGCCGGCGCGTTTGACTATCTCGTGAAGCCGGTCATCTTCGAGGACCTGGAGAACAAGCTCCGCCGCGTTTTCCAGTACCGCGCCCTGTATCTGGAGAACCAGCAACTGCGCCGCGAGCTGGCGCAGCCGAGGCGGTTCGACCAGATCGTCGGCTCCAGCAAGCCGCTCCAGGAACTGCAGCAGCAGATCGCCAAGGTCGCGCTGACGCATTCCAACGTGCTCCTGATCGGCGAAACCGGGACCGGCAAGGAACTGTTCGCGCGGGCCATCCACGCCGCCGGTCCCAAGCGGGACGAGAAGTTCCTCGCCGTCAACTGCGGCACCCGGCCGGTCGAACTGCTGGAGAGCGAACTGTTCGGCAGCGAGTCGGGCAAGGGGGGACAGCCCGGCATCCTTCGCAGCGCGGGGACGGGCACTGTCTACCTGGACGAGATCGCCCAGCTTCCGATGGGGACGCAGACCAAGCTGCTCCGCGCCATCGAGTACGGCGAGAGCATGCCGGCCGGTGGATCCGCCACGTATTCCGTCAACTGCCGCATCATCGCCTCCAGCAGCCACGACCTGTTGCGGCTGGTGGGCGACGGCACGTTTCAGGAGGATCTGTTCTACCGGCTGGACGGCGTCAAGATCCGCATCCCGCCGCTGCGGGAGCGGCTGGACGACGTCCCCGAGCTGGTCGATTACTTCATCGCCCGCCATTCCAACGCGATGGGCAAGCGCGTCACGAGCGCCACCAGCGAGACGATCCGGCTGCTGATGTCGGCCCAGTGGAAAGGGAACGTGCGGCAGCTCGACAACGCCATCGAGCGGGCCGTGATCATGTGTGATGGCACCTCGATCGAGCCGCACGACCTGCCCCCGGACCTGCTCGGCCTCGGTCAGCCGCTCCCCGACACCGACGACCTGCGCTCCGCGCTGCGGCACTACGAGCGGCTGCACATCAGCCGCGTGCTGCGGCAATGGCCCGACAAGCGAGAAGCCGCGAAGCGGCTGCGTCTGGGGTTGTCGAGTTTGTACCGGAAGATCGAGGAGTTGGGGATCGAAACGTAACGACTGCGAGTTGCTGAATGCACGAACTCCACGTCGCCCGTGAAGCCGCACGCCTCGGCGGTACGATCCTCGCCGGGTTCTACGAGCGCGGCGTCGAAGTTCGCAGCAAGCAGGCGGCCGACCTGGTGACCGACGCCGACGTCGAGTCCGAGCGGGCGATCGTCGACCTGATCCGCCGCGAATGTCCCGGCCACGCGATCCTCGCCGAGGAAGCGCACGCCGCCGACGTGCATGCCGAACATCTCTGGATCGTCGACCCGCTCGACGGCACGACGAACTTCGCGCATCACATCCCACACTTTGCCGTCTCGGTGGCCTATTACCGGCACGGCGAGCCGGTCTGCGGCGTGGTCTGGAACCCGATCCGCGATGACTGGTACGAAGCCACTCGCGGCGGCGGGGCGCGGCACAATGGCGTTAAAGCCAAGGTCTCGGCCGAGGCGCAACTCAACCAGACGCTGATCGGCATCGGCTTTTACTACGACCGCGGCGCCATGATGGAGGCGACTCTCGCTGCCGTCCGCGATCTGTTCCGGCAGAACATTCACGGCGTGCGGCGGTTCGGCACGGCCGCGCTCGACCTCTGTCACGTCGGCTGCGGGCTGTACGGCGCGTTCTTCGAGTACTTGCTCTCTCCGTGGGACTTCGCGGCGGGGCGGCTGTTCGTCACTGAAGCCGGCGGACGCGTCACCACCTGCACCGGTGACCCCCTGCCGCTCGCGCGGTCGACGGTCCTCGCATCGAATTCGCTGTTGCACGAGGCCGTACTGGAGATCGTGCGCCGGCATCACGTCGGCGCGAACGCATAAACGCTGTCCACTGCGTTCTCTCGACGATATACTCTGGTCATCGATTGCAGTCCCACTCCAAAGCCCGCCGATGGCATCGGCGGGTCCGCCCCGAGCGAGCATCGCGCCATGTCCCAACTCTCGCGCCGCAGCTTCAATCAGGATGTCCTCGGCTCTCTCCTGACGTTCTCGTTGCTGGAGACCCTCTTCACACGCGACCTGTTCGCGGACGAGGTGAAACCGGTCGCCGCACAGTGGCTGGCGAAAATCGACGCGATGAGCAGGGAGATGAAAGGGAAAAAGCTCACTCAGGTGCAGTGGCAGGAACAGGTCGAGAAACTCTTCAGCAGGATCGAGCTGCCGGAGATGCTCAAGTTCCTCGACTTCGACAAGCTGACGGCAGGTATCGAATTCAAGGACGAAGGGGAGCGGTCACTCCGCGCCAGGTTCCCCGAAGTGGAGGGGCTCCCCACCGAATTGATCTTCGGTCACCAGGTGTTCGCCCTCAAGCAGGGCCGCTCGGTCGCGCCGCACGGCCACGACAACATGGCGACCGCATTCCTGATCCTGCAGGGGGAATTCCACGGCCGGCACTACGACCGGCTGGAGGACGACGGCGACTTCATGATCCTCCGGCCGACGATCGACCGCACTTTCAAGGCCGCCGAATTCTCCACCGTCTCCGACCACAAGGACAACGTCCACTGGTTCACGGCGGGCAGCGAGACGGGGTTCATCTTCAACATCCACGTGCAGAACATCGTGGAAGGAAAGAAGAGCGGCCGCGTGTACGTCGACCCGAACGGCGAGAAACTGTCGGACGAGCGAATCCGCGCGAAGAAGATCGGCGGGGCGGAAGCGTACAAGCTCTTCGGTTGACCGGCTATACGCAAAGTGTGGCTGTCCCTGAAAGTGTCGTCGATGTCAAGAGTTCCTTGTCGACAGTTTTGTGCGCACGAATTCCGAGCGTCTCGTGCCGTGTCTCATGCAGGCGGCTCCCCAGGCCCTCCCTTCGTGGACCCGCCCCGATCGCTCGGCGGAGGTCGGCCCCGCCGAGCGGGGCCGGCACGGAAGTGATCTGTGCGACACCCGGTCGGTCTTGATCCGCGACTTCTTCTCCGGGTGCAGCAGTCTTTCATGGAATCAGGGTCGGACTGCGGCAATCGGCGCGGACTCGTCGGGCGGCGCGCCACGCCGTCCGCCCCCAGCGAACGCCAGGGATGGGAACGTCCGAGCTGATTACCCGGATTGTCGTGAGCGTGCGCAGTCCGGACAGACCGTCAATTCGCGGACGATCTCGTGCCCGACTCCGCCCGGGTCGGCAATGCGGTCGCCTGGTTTGCTGCTGCGTCGTCGGATGTACTCGAATCGCGGCCGGCCGTCGGGACCACGCCGCAATTCTTCCGTGGTTTTGAAGCCCGGGAACGCCGCCGGGCGGACCGGGTAGCGTTTCGGGCGCGTTTCAATCACGAGCTTCGTTGCCGGTGTGCGCGGAGGAACCACGCGCTGACAGAGTTGGCATCGATACATGCCTGTGAGCCATTGTGTCCACCGCCGGTGGGCTCAGCTCCGGTGGAGATCTGAAGTTGATTTGAAATGGAATAGTCTTCAACCGGAAGAATTGCATCACCGCGTCATACGCGCAGAGTGAAAGCGCAGAGAGAACGGCGGAGGACGTGCCGGATGAGCGAAAACGCCTGAGAGCAGCGGCATTCGACTGAGCATTGCGTCGGTTGCCGGGCGCTCATCTCCGGCAACAAAAGGTCGGAAGGAAGCATGGTAGGGCCAGCCGAACGCATGTCAAGAGTCCGTGAGCGAGCGGCTGCACGGCGGCAGAACGCATCTGGCGGGACTTTTGGCGCAGAATGATTGACAATGGGACAAGTTCCATTGGGCAACATTCATGCGACCCAGCCTGCGGCATATCGGTCATGGACAGCGTCCGTCGCCGATCGTGGCGCGGCTGGCCGTGCTGCTGGTGTCCGGTGTCACATCCACGTGGCTCCAAGGCAACGACGTGCCGCGGGCGGGCCCGGCGATGGCAGCGCCGGCTGAGATCACGAAGCTGGTCGCCGCGCTCGACAGCGACCAGTACCGTGTCCGCGAGCAGGCGACCGAGCGGCTGGCTGCC
>CAZWGW010000178.1:0-10818 GCA_964633565.1 uncultured Planctomycetaceae bacterium | reverse complement strand
TCCGATTGCTCCGCATCGTAGGCGGTAACGATATTCGGATGGCTGAGCCGCGCCAGCGTGCGGGCTTCGCGCGTGAAGCGTTCGGCGAACGCCGGGTCGTCGGCCGATTCGGGGCGGATGATCTTGAGGGCCACGATCCGGTCGAGCTTCGTCTGCCGGGCCTTGTAGACCGCCCCCATCCCGCCGTGGCCGAGGATTTCCAGGATCTCCAGCCCCGGAAAATATGGCGCAAGGACGGCAGCCGCTGGGGGAACGAAACCCCCGGCCTGCGGGGTCGTCGCCGCGTAGGGACTGACCGCGGGCGCTCCGTTGGAACTGTCCAACGCCCCTGCCAGCAGGCACTTGGGGCACAGCCCGGCTGTCGCGCCGGTCGGCAAGGCCGCTCCACAATCGGGACAAATCGAGTGTTCAGACATAAGGACGTTCTCCCTCAGGAGCGGCAGAAACGGGGGCTTCTGTCTGGTCCTTCAGGAGAATTGGGGCAGAGTTACAGAGAATTCGGAAAAGATCTGGACCGGCGCCCCCGCAGAACGTGACACACTGCTTTCGCGGCATGTGGTTTGGTCGTTTGGTCGCTTGGTAAGCCCCATCTCGACCAAACACCAAGCGACCAAACCACCAAGCTACCAAACCACCCCCTCCGCCGCCCCCTTACCCGTCCCCCAGCACGGCAAACAGGCTGCGGATCTCGTCCTCGACATCCTCCGGTTTCTCGACTGTCTCCGCAATCTCCGCCCGCAGCAGCTCGCGGTATCGCTCCCGCAGGCGGTGGGCGGCCACTTTCGCCGCGGACTCCGTCATCCCCAGCGCCGCCGCGACGGTGCCGTATTCCCTTGTTCGGGTGGAACCCGACAGGAATCCCTTGAGCTGCTCAAACTGTGCTCCCCTCCCCTTCGCGACGCAATCGGCCTGCAGTTGCTCCAGCACTCGCGCCAGGAGCGTGATGGCCCACTGTCGCTCAAACAGCCGCTCGGGCGTCAACGTGTCGGCCGGTTCGGTTGAGTAGCGGGACTCTCCCAGGTTGAAATCGAGCGACACGACCGATTGGCCGCCCCCGCGTTTCACGGCCCGGTCCTTCTCCCATTCGTTGATCAGGAATCGTTTGCAGGCTGTCAGCAGGAACGCGCGGAACCGGCCGCGCTCCGGGTCGGCCCCGGCGATCGTCCCCCGTTCCAGCAACCGGGCGAAAAAGGACTGCGTCAGATCCTGTGCCGCGTGGACGTCGTTCACACGCCGACGGACGTAGGCGTAGACGGGGTACCAGTACGCGCCGCACAGCGCTTCCAATGCGGCGCGCGCTTCGGGACTGTCCTCTTGCGCAGCACCGGCGATGAGGCTCCACCGCGTTGTGGCGAACGCGGAGTGAGCGGAGGACCGATCCGGGCCGGCGGCGTGCATGGGTTGATTATGCAGCGGGCGGCGCAACGGGGGTAGGGAGGAGTGGTCAGTGGTCCACGGAATTGCGATGCCGGGTTTGGACCCGGAGCGAATCGTCAGTTCAGGATTCCTGGAATTGGTTGTTGACATTCCGTCTGTGTGGCAATATATTGCCACGTGTGAATTGATTGCCACCACACAGGATCAGGCCGGCATGGAAAAAAAACAGAGTCGCCAGGAACTGGGCCGCCGCGAGCGGCAGATCATGGATGTGATCTTTCAGCTCGGCGAGGCGTCGGTTGCCGAGGTGCGGGCGCGCCTCGCCGACCCGCCGAGCTACTCCGCCGTGCGGACGATGATCCGCCTCCTCGAAAGCAAAGGTCTGCTGCGGCACCGGCGGGTGAATACGAAGTACGTCTACCGCCCTACGCAGTCGCGCGAATCGGCCAGCCGCTCGGCGCTGCAGCACCTGCTGGCGACGTTCTTCGGCGGCTCCGCGACCGATGCGGTCGCCGCCATCCTCGATGTGTCGTCGGAACAGGTCACGGACGACGACCTCAAGCGCATGGAGCAACTCATCGATCAGGCCCGAAAGGAGGGGCAGTAATGGAATGTCAAATGACGACAGCCAAATGACGAAAGAAGTCCGAATGTCGATACCGGATCGCACGGACCCAATGACATCACTGCCGTTTGTTCACGTTGTTGAACGCGAGTTCGAATAGGGGAACTTCGCCATGCAATTTCTGAGCACATGGTTCGTGGACTCGAGCGGATCATCGTTTCTGAATCTGTGGCTCGACGCGGCGCTCAAGGCCACGGTGCTGTTGCTGGCGGCCCTGGCATGCACGGCGGTAATGCGTCGCTCCTCGGCTGCGGTGCGGCATCGTACCTGGTGTCTCACGTTTGCCGGGTTGATTGCACTGCCGTATCTTTCGTTTGCACTCCCCGCGTGGCGGATTCCTGTGCTCCCTCCCGCGCCGGCGGCTGTCGTTGTCGCGGAGACGATGACGGAGGCGGCGCCGTCGGATGCGGCAGCCGTAAGGCTTCCGCCGAATAAGTTGCCTGTGGACGCTTCCATGCCGCCCATCGCGGATTGGCCGCAGCAGGCACTGCCGCCGGCGATGATCATTACCAACGCAGAAAACGGTGCGACTGCGGCGGTACCGATTATCCCCTCGATGACAGTCCCAGTCGCGCCGTCGACGACGAGTCTGGGGACTGCCGCTGCAGTGCCCGAAAGCGCGTTTCTCAGTCTCTGGCTGATCGTGTGGGTCGGCGGGTGCGCGCTCGTTGCCTTGCCGCTGATCGCCAGCGTGCTGCATGGCATCTGGATCAGTCTGCGGGCGGCCCCGATGACCGACCCGATCTGGACCGGCATGCTGCGCGAAGTGCAGACGCGTCTGCTACTCACGCGCCGCGTGGCGCTGGTCGAACTTGATCGCCCATTGATCCCGATGACGTGGGGCGTCCTGCGGCCGGTCGTGCTCGTTCCAAAGCTCGCCCGCGAGTGGTCGGAACGGCTGCGGCGGTTCGTGCTGCTGCACGAATTGGCGCACGTCAAGCGCTGGGACGTCCCCATCCAACTGCTGGGCCGCATCGCCTGCGCGATGTACTGGTTCCACCCGCTCGCCTGGTACGCACTGCGGCGGCTGCGGATCGAGCGCGAGCACGCCTGCGACGACTGCGTCGTGACCGCTGGCGAACGACCGTCGGACTATGCGGAGCAATTGCTGCAGATCGCCCGCACCTGCCGCCCGGCCGGATTTGCCACGGTTGCAGTCGCAATGGCGCGGAGCAGCCATCTGGAAGGGCGCATCCGCGCGATGTTCGACCGGGCGCGGTCGCATGTGCCGCTGAGTGTTCACGCCGCTCGCATGCTGTTTCTTGCCGCGGCGATTCTGGTGACGACCGTGGCGGTGATCCGGCCCGGGACGAGGAACATTGCCGAGGCAAACGGACCGGCTCGCGACGACTCCACGACGGCGGCGGCGTCGCCGGCAGGCGACAGCCAGCCGCCCGGATCGAATACGAACGCAGCCGTTGCCGCGGAAGGTACACCGCAGGAGCACGTCTTCACCTACCACGGTCGCGTCGTCGATGAGGACGGCGCGCCGGTCAACGGCGCCACGGTGTACGTGTTCCGCTCCGGCTGGAAAGAACTCTGGGAACCGGAGCACGAAGAACTCGCCCGCGCGACGCCCGATCACGATGGATGCTTCGAGGTCACGTTCACCGACCCGCTGACGACGGCCCTGCAGCAGAATCCGCGGCAACAGTCCCCGACCGGACAGCACACGTACCTGTTTGCCGCGGCAGAGGGGTATGCCCCCGCCATCGTCAATACCGAAACTTCGCTTCCCGACACTGACGTGCTGCTCAAGCTGGAGCAGGAAAGCGTGCCGATTCAGGGCCGGGTGCTCGACCTCGAAGGGCGGCCTGTCGCCGGCGCCAATGTGCACTTCTGGATGATGTTCGATCCCGCGTCCGGTGCGGTCAATGACTGGCTCGCCCGCGTCGCTCAACTCAAGCAGCAGGGCCGCCTGCCGCGGAAGGAGGACGTGATCGGCATGACCGCCGTCCAGAGCGCGGCCGATTTTCCGCTCCGCAACTCAATGCGGCGGGGACTGCCCGGACTGCCGTCCGACGCAACGACCGACGCCGAAGGGCGATTCCAGTTTGCCAATCTCGGTACCGACCGGCTGGCGATCCTGGAAGTGGAAGGGCCGGGCATCGTTCCGAACCGCATCAACGTGGTGACGCGCCCGATGCCCGCCGTCGACGCCCTGGCGCTCAACTATCCCGGCATTCGCGACGACCGGTACTACGGGGGATCGTTCGATTACATCGCCGAACCGTCGCGACCGGTGCTCGGGACGATTCGCGACCGCGAGACCGGCCAGCCGCTCGCGGGGGTTACGGTCAACAGTCGTTACCTCGCCGGCTCGATTTTCCCGGCGCAGGGGATGCTCTCGGCGACGACGGACGATGCAGGCCGGTTCCGGATCGACGGACTCCCCAAAGGACAGGGCAATCGGCTGTCAATCACGCCCCGCGCGGACCAGCCGTACTTCGTACAGGACCTTGACATGCCCGATACGGACGGCGTCGATCCGGTGGAACTGACGGTCGACATGCCGCGCGGCGTGTTGATTACGGGACGTTTGACGGACGTACAGACCGGCAAGCCCGTGGCCGCCCAGCTCTGTTACACGCCCCTGCTCGACAACCTGCATGCCGAGGCGTACGAGAACTATGACCCGCGAGTCACTTCACTCCTGCCGCGGCACGATGAGCACTACTTCACGGACAAGGACGGCAACTTCCGGCTGGTCGCCATTCCGGGCCGCGGCATCCTGGCGGCCCGTTGTCAGGACGCCGGCTTCGTGCCCGGTTACGGCTTTCAGGAACTGGCGGAGTTGCACTCTGGCGAAGGGAACCGCCTGAAGGCTTACGACTACTGCTCGGCGGACATCCTGCACACACTGCAGCTTGTGGAGATCGAGGCCGGCGCATCAGAGATAAAAATCGACCTGCAGGTGGACTCGGGGGCATCGGTCACCGTGCAGACGGTCGACGAATCCGGGACGCCGGTTTCGGGCGTCAGGGTCAACGGAGAATCGACGTCGCTGGCGTTTCGCGGGGTGTCGCGCACGCCGGAAGTGACGATTCGCGGTCTGCACGCCGACTGGGCGCGGCGCGTGATCTTTCATCACCCCGAGCGCCAACTCGGGCAGGTGCTGCTGGTTCGCGGCGAGGGTCAGGCCCTGTCCGATTCCAGGGTCACGCTGCTTCCGTGCGCGACGATCACCGGCCGGCTTGTCCGTGCCGACGGATCGCCGGTCGCGACGGCGGAGGTCGAGGTCCGGTTTGACGCGCCTGATGAGGCGCTCCTGTTGACGTCGAAGTCGCTGCAGAACCTCAGTGCTGTCGCGGTCTCGGCCGACGGCACGTTCCGCTACGAGGGGATCCCGCCCGGAGACCGCTGTCGGATGATCGCCCAGTCGCCGGAGTTCCGGTTCAAGACGCTGATTGAGGCATTCACGGTTCCGCCCGGCCAGACGATTGAACTGGGGGATGTGAACGTCGACGGGGAGTTGCCGATCTCAATCGCTGCTGACCCCGAAGACGCTCCTGCCGCAGACCTCGGCGCCGGCCGCGAAGGATCGGCCCAGGCGACACCGCAACGGCAACAGGACGTCACCCTGCGTGGCCGCATTGTTGATGCGAACGGCGAACCGGTGCCGGAGGCCGGCATCTACTGGATGACGTCGCGCGTGCCGCTGCCCATGTCGCTCGAGGACGTCGAGTTCCGGCAGCGTGCCGCAACCGGCGCCGACGGCCGGTTCGAGACGACGCTTTCCTGGAGCGACATTCCGGGGACCGCCCTCGAGATCCCGGTCATCGTCTACAAACCTGGATATGCCGTTGCCGGCAGCATGCTCAATCGCTCCGCCACGCCGGAAGACCTCGCACTCACACTCGTCGCCGACAGTCCGCTTCACGGCCGCATCATCGACACCGAAGGTCAACCGGTCGTCGGCGCCCGGGTCGCACTCAACGGTGTCTACGCCTCGTCCCGCGGGCTGGACCCGTTCCTCACGGCGTGGAAACAGGAGTGGGGCATGGCGCCCGAGCGGCTGGAGCAGCACCTGCATACGCCCGGCGCTCCGCTGGGGGCGACGACCGACAAGGAGGGACGTTTCGAACTCCGCGCTGTCGGCAAGGAACAGGTGGCCCTCATCGAAGTCACCGCGCCGGCGATTTCGGCGCTGCAACTCTGGGTCGTCAATCGCGATGGCTTCGACGCCGCTCCTTACAACGACGCCGCCACGGGTCGGATACCGGCCCGTCTGCGGATTCCGGGACAGATCCCGACGCTGACCGGTCCGGATTTCACCCAGGTGGCGGAGTCGTCGCTTTCGATCGAGGGGACGGTCTTCACGGGCGAATCGCGGACCCCCGTCGCCGACGCGAACGTGTTCGCATTGACCGGTTACGACGCGGGGGCGAACGCGAAATCCGATGCGCAGGGCAGGTTCCGGTTGCAGGGACTGCCGCGCGGACGGGAACTCCTCGTGACGATTCGGCCGGCCGGTGAAGAGTCCGACCTGCTGAAGCGAACGATCCCCGTCTCCGCTCCTCCCGGCGAGACGACCGTCCGTGTGGACGTGGAACTGCGCCGCGGCGTCGTGCTCACCGGCCGTGTCGTCGATCCCACGACGGGAGCCGGCGTGCAGTCCGGAATCCGCATCGTCCCGCTCCCCGGCAATTCCCATGTCGACCGGCCCGGATACGACGGCTACCAGCGCGACCACACGATGAGCAGCACGGCCGCCGACGGGCGCTTTCGCATCGTGGCGGTCCCGGGCCCGATCGTTCTCATGGCCCAGGCAGATGCGGGATCGGTGACGATCGAGGGCGAGCCCGCCTGCCCGTTTCGACAGGCCACGTTCGACGACGCCGATCGCGCACACGTTCCCGTGACTGAGGAGGGGGGCGGCCGGTACTTCCGGACGGCAACCAACTCCATCGAAATGCTGAGCACGGAGAATGCCGTGCGCTACTTCGACCTGCCGCCGGATTCGGAGGCGGTCGAAACCGAGCTGCGCGTCGATCGCGGCAAAACGGTCGAAGTGCAGGTCGTCGATGAGCAGGGCGCCCCGGTCCGCGACGCGATCGGCGCGGGCCTGGCCGACCACTGGCCGATCACCTACCAGTTGCACGAACCGCGCTGCACGGTCTTTGCACTGGGCGCCGATCGGCCGCGCACGGTGCTGTTCCTGCATCGCGACCGGCAATTGGTCGGATCATTGACTCTGAAAGGCGACGAGTCCTCGCCGATCACCGTGAAACTGACCGCGGCGGGAACGATCACCGGGCGGGCCACCGATGAAAGCGGCGCGCCGATCATCGGAACACGTGTGACGCTCAACTATGCCGGAGGAGCCGCCTCCGAACTGCAGCGTTTTCTGCAACTCGATCAACCGGAGGTCAAGACAGGTAACGACGGCCGATTTGAAATCCCATCCGTCGTGCCGGGCCAGAAGTTTGCCATTGACTTCCAGCGCGATGACGGAGCGTACTTCCGCGCTCAGCTCAGTGAGGAGCAGAAGCAACTGGATCGCGGCGGTGATCGCGATTACGGAAACATTGTCGTCCGCAAGTTGCAGTGACACATGTGGCGAGTTAATCGGCCCGGCGCTTACGCCGGGCCGAATAAAATGATGCTTGCATGGCATCGACTCCCGAATGGCCTTCGCGGACTTCGCTCCCTTCTGTTCGACCTCTTGAATCGGACCGCCCATGCCGGCTGACAACACATCGTGCTGGTCCGTCTATCGCCCCACGGTGGCCGAACCGTGGGACCTGCGGCGCGTCGTGCACCTGCACCGCCGCGCCGGCTTTGCCGCCACGTGGGACGAACTGCAGCGCGACGTGCGCGACGGCCCCGAGGCAGCCGTCGACCGTGTCCTCGCCGGTCGCGCGACGACAACCGGCGTTCCCGACGACTTTGAAGAAAAATCGCAGGTGCTGGCCGATGCCGCCGACGCCGCCCGCCGGCCGGAGCGCCTCAAGGCGTGGTGGTTGTACCGGATGCTGTTCACGCCCGACCCGCTCACCGAGCGCCTGGCGCTGATGTGGCACAACCATTTCGCCACATCCATCCGCAAGGTGGATGACGTCGGCCTGATGCACGCCCAGAACGCGCTGTTCCGGGAGTTCGCTCGTGGGCCCTTCCGCGAACTGCTGGTCCGCGTCGTGAAGCAGCCGGCGCTCCTCGTCTGGCTCGATGCAGATGCCAACCGCAAACAGCACCCGAACGAGAACCTCGCACGCGAGCTGATGGAACTGTTCACGCTGGGCGTCGGCCATTACACCGAAATTGACGTCCGGGAGTGCGCCCGCGCACTGACCGGCTGGACTGTGGTCAACGGCCAGTTTCGCGACATGTCCGACGATCACGACGACGGCGAAAAGGTACTTCTCGGCCGTGCCGGACCACTGGGCGGCGACGACATTCTCGAAATCCTCCTGGCTCATCCTGCGACCGCGCGGCGCATTGCCGGACGCCTGTGCGGGCTGTTGCTGGGAGAAAACGTCGTCGACGAGGCGGGCGTCCACGAACTCGCGGACGGCCTGCACCGGAACAATCTCGATGTCGGTTGGGGTGTCGAGACGATCCTTCGCTCGCAGTTGTTCTTCTCGGAAGCCAACATCGGCACTCGAATCCTGGGGCCGGCCGAGTACATCGTCAGTTCCATTCGCGCGCTGGAGTTGTTCGATCCTCCCCCCGGCACGCTCGTCCTGGCGGAATGGATGGCGGTGCTGGGGCAGGACCTGTTCAACCCGCCCAACGTCTTCGGCTGGGACGGCGGCCGGTTCTGGATCAACGGTCGCTCCGTCATCGCCCGGGCGAACTTCGCGGCCGCGCTCGCACAGGGACGCCTGCGGCACCCCGATGCGCCGCCGGACCTGTTGCGGCTGGCCGAGCGTCATGCTTCGGCCGGCACCGTCGAACAGGCCGTTGCGTTTTTCGCGTCACTGTTGTCCGGATCGGCCCCCACCGCCGAGATTCAGGACGCGGTGGGCGCCGAAGTCAATCTGTCATCGTCGCTCACGCCCGACTCCGCACGCCGGGTCGTGGGCATCCTGCTCAGTCTCCCTGCGGCACAACTTGGTTAAAGGTTCACGCCTCTGTAGCCGAGGTCAGTGACCTCGGCCTTTTCGGAGAATCGCCGCCGTTTTCCGGCCTCACTGAGGCCGGCTGCAGACACGGTTGACGGCTGACAACAATTAGCACGGCCGACACGGCCGTGGCACACCGACCGCACATTCCCGGGAACCCTCCCATGCTCAATCGACGCCGTTTCCTGCAGACTTCCCCCCTCATCGCCCTGGCCCCGACCGTCCCGGCCTTTTTGCGCCGCGCCGCACTCGCCGCGGAGCCACAGACCGACGACCGTATCCTCGTCGTCATTCAACTGGATGGCGGCAACGACGGCATCAACACCGTCGTCCCGTTTCGCGACCCGGGCTACGCCGAGCATCGGGCCCGGCTCAGGCTGGCCGACGACCGCCTGATCAGGCTCACCGACGACGTCGCCCTCCATCCTTCGCTGCAGGGCATGGCCGGCCTCTTCGAAAGCAGTCGCCTCGCGATCGTCCAGGGCGTCGGTTACCCGAACCCCAACCGCTCGCACGATGTCAGCATGGCCATCTGGCAGACGGCGCGGTTCGATCCGCTCGAACACAAGACGTTCGGCTGGATCGGCCGCGCGCTGGATCAGACGGAACGCGACCGCCGCGCACCGGCGTCAATCCTGATCGGAGACGGCGAACTTCCGCAGGCGGTCATTGGACGCCGGTCGATTGCCTCGAATTTCACGCGACTGGAAGACATGATGCCGCAGCGCGGAGGGCCGCGCGTCGCTGACGTGACGGGCAAGAACTCCGGCAACCTGGGCGACTTTGTCCGCCGCACCACGCTCGATGCGTACGCCGCGGCCGATCTGCTCGGCGCAATTGCCCGCCAATCCGATTCGGCCGCCCGGTATCCGGCGACGGAACTGGCGCAGCGGCTGCAGTTGATCTCCCGTCTCGTCCAGGCGGGACTGTCGACGCGCGTCTATTACGCCGTCCAGTCCAGTTACGACACGCATTCCGCGCAGGCGCCGACTCACTTACGCCTGCTGCGGGAACTGGGGGACGCTACGAAGGCGTTTCTCGACGACCTGCACGACTGCGGCCTCGCCGATCGCGTGCTGGTGCTCTGCTTCAGCGAGTTCGGCCGCCGCGTGCACGAGAACGCCTCCGAGGGGACCGACCACGGCACTGCGGGGCCTGTGTTCCTGGCGGGACCGGGCGTCAAACCCGGGCTGCACGGCGCGACCTCGAGTCTGACCGATCTGGAGGCCGGTGATCTGAAGATGTCGGTCGATTTCCGCCACGTCTACGCCGCCGTGCTGGAGGGGTGGCTGGCGGTCGATTCGCGCCCGGTGCTGGACGGTGAATTCAGCGCTCTCGCCGTTCTCGCGTGATCAATCAACTGTCGAAGCCGCGTCGATGGCTCGCCGATCCTTCGCTCACTTTGCTGCCTTCTGTTCAATCGTCTCGAATTCCGTCGGCGAACCGGGCCACGGACCTCATCTCGCTCCTGTTATCGGACCGGCATTTCACAAACCCTGCCGGATACGGAAGTGATGTTTGTCAGGGCGAATTGAGGGTCGTTGGGCGCGCCGGCGCAGTGTGGCGCGGCCGCAGCGCGGGGCGGATTGCGTGCACCGGCGCGATGAGTTATCAGGGATAAATGAGGGGTGACGTGCAGCATGGCGTGTCCTCACTCCTTGGCCCTGCTGTCCCGTATCAACAATTCCCCTTTGCTTCCCACTACCCACTACCCGCAATGCCCCTCTACCGCATCCCCGACCTCCGCCCACT
>CAZWGW010000177.1:0-10850 GCA_964633565.1 uncultured Planctomycetaceae bacterium | reverse complement strand
GAAGAACGCCGCGATCAATCGCTCTCGCGTTTTGCGGAAAGTTTTTTGAGGATCGCGATCTGCCGGAAAAAATCACGTACCGGCTGTGCCGGGCTGCCGAGTAATCGAGCCTTTGGCTCGACATCGGAGATCACGCCCGCCTATCTCGAAGCCAACCTCGACCCCAAGCCGCCACGCAAGTAGCGCGTTCAGCGGTACTTCGCTCGAACGCCCGCTCCGAACAGCGACCGCGCCGTGATGGCGAGCTTGCGCGCTGTCGACAGCCGGATCCTGCGCGAAAAGACGTCGTAGTCGCGGCGCTCGATTTCGTCCAGGAGTCCCCCGTAGATGCGGAGCATCGCGGACAGGATGCGCCGGCCGGGACGCGGGAGGTAATCGTGCAGTCGGGCGCCGCGCTCGTAGAACTGCCGGGCCCGGGAGACTTCGAATCGCATCAGTTCACGGAACGCGTCATTCCGGACGTGGCTCCCAAGGTCGGTCTCTGAATAGCCGAACTGCCGCAGGTCACACTGCGGGAGGTAAATGCGTCCGAGCCGTGCATCTTCACCGAGGTCCCGCAGGATGTTCGTGAGCTGCAGCGCCAGGCCGCAATCGACGGCGCAGGCGCGGGCCCGCTCGTCGTCAAAGCCCCAGATGTGAATGCAGCACAATCCGACCGCGCCGGCCACCTGGTAACAGTAACGCGACAGGTCGTCGAACGTCTCGAACTGCCGGGGGGCGAGGTCCGACTCCACGCCGGCGATGACCTCCCGGAGGTATTCGTCCGGCACCTGGTGTCGCGCGACGACGTCCACCAGGGCCGGGAGGATCATGCCGCGGGGCGGACCACCGTTCAGGGCCGAGTCGAGTTGCCCGCGCCATTCTTCCAGGCGGCAGCGGCGGTCGTCGGCGCTGGTCCCGGGATCGTCCGCCAGGTCGTCGGTGTGCCGCATGAAGGCGTACAGCACGCACATATCGCGGAACAGCAGCCGGGGGAGAGTGAGGAACGAGAAGTAGAAATTCCGCCCCGTGTGACGCGCGATGGATTGGCAATGGCGATACGACTCCGGCAGCGGAGTCGTCACGCTTTCGGTCGGCGCCTGCCCAGCCGGCGCCACAGCGCACGCCCCGTGCCGGTCATGACCATCCATGCGAACCGCCCTTTGCTGACGACGGGCCTCCGCTCCCAGACGCGATAACCGATGCGCTCGATCTCGCGCAGGATCTGCAGCCCGCCGCGAATGAACAGGTCGATGTCGACTTGCAGGCGGCCCGGCATGGCTTCGACGAGAGGCCGGCCCGCCTCGAGAAACCCGCGCGCCCGCTCGATCTCAAACCGCATCAATGACAGAAACGCGTCGTTCGTCGTCCGCGCTTCAAGGTCGCCGTCAGTATAACCGAACCGCCGTCGATCGTCACCCGGCAGATAGGTCCGGCCGATGTCCCGGTCGCGCGCGACGTCCTGCCAGAAGTTGGCGAGTTGCAGTCCCGTGCAGATGGAATCGGACCACGCGACCGTCTCCGCCCGACTGCACTCGCACAGGCGGAGCACGATCCGCCCGACCGGGTCGGCGCTGCGCCGGCAGTAGTCGTGCAGTTGCGCGAACGTCTCATACTCCCGGACGCGCTGGTCCTGTTCGAATGCCGAGATCAGGTCGACGAACGGCTGCTGCGGGATTTCGAACCGGCGGATTGTCGGCTGGAGCGCAACGAACACCGGATGCCGTGGCGCATCGGCATAGCACGCCGCCAACTCGCGCCGCCACCAGGCGAGCAGGTCCAGCGAACGCTCGGGGTCGCCGATTTCGTCCCCCAGGTCGTCGGCCCAGCGGCAGAACGCATAGACGTTATAGAAATGCTGGCGCAGCGATCGCGGCAGGGCCCAGGTCACGACCGGAAAATTCTCGTAGTGGCCGAGGGCGAGCGTCCGGCAATACGCTTCGGCGGCCGCCAGCGAAATGGGGAGGGAAGCGGCTTCGGGACCCCAGCGGTCAAGTTCTTCGACGACCATGCGAGTAGGGTGCCGGGCGTCGCATGTCGAGTCAAGCTCAGGGTTTGCCGCGCGGGCCGGCCCCGGAAAAGCCAGAGGTATCGAATCCATGAAATTGCCATGAATTTAGGCATAAAAGCCTCGCATCCCTCGCATTTGGCGTGGCGGGAGCTAAACTAACGGGCGATCCAGAAACCGTGGGCAGAATGGCGCCAATTGGATCGGCGCGTCCGCGGTCGCACATCAGGGAGGGTTCCATGAATGTTCGCGCTCGCAGGGTGGGCATCTCTCGAGGCGGCGGTCAGGAGGCAGCGATGCTGACCGTAGCACTGGACGACCCTGTTCCGGCCGACAGCGCCGTCGCCATTGTGGAACCGGACTTCTGCCGGGCGCCTCCTCATCATGTGGAGTCTGAAGTCCGTCGCGCGTTGTTGGCGGAGCCGGAACTGAGCTTCGCTTCGCTGGTCGTGCGGCGCGTGCCGGACGGCGTCTGCCTTGAAGGGGTGCTGGAGACCGGGGCCGATGCTCCGGACGTCTGCCGGCTGGCGCGGACCGTGCTCGGCGTGGAGCGGGTGATCAATCACCTGCTCGTCCGATCGCGGCTGCCGCTGCCGCGGAAGAAACGATAGCGAAACGTCTCAGTTGTCGCGGCGGCCGAGCACGAATTTACGCTCAAACACGCCGTCGCCATCGACGTCTTCACGGACCTGAGCGGCGCCTGTCGCGCCGTCAACGACCAGTTCGCGCACGCCGCCGCGGTTCAGGTGCTGCACCCAGGGGGCGCTGTCGCTGGACAGGACGTCGATCAGGTCGAACCGCTGCCCGTCGCGGGGCGCCGGGGGCCGGCGCGGGGGGTGGGCCTTCTTGTTTCCGGCCCAGATGACAAACGACCCCGCCGCGAGTGTCAGCATGATGGGCACCCAGTTCACACCGGAGGGCGCCGTCGCTGCGGGCTCGCGCTGATCGCCGGGTGCGACGCCGAAGGAATTGCGGCCCGCTGCAGTGGAACGTACCGCCGACTCGAGCTGGTCCCACTCTCCTTCAAGCATGTGGTGCAATTGCGCATGCGCGTGCTCGGCCAGCGGGGCCGGGACCGACAAGGAGTAGCGGGTGTGCCAGCACGCGTGAACGGCGTCGAAGTCGTCGCGGACGTCGATCCGCGGTTCGCAGCCCAGCACCTGGTGCAGTTCGTCCGCGAAGTAGCCGGCCTCGGCCGCATTGCCGAAGCGGGCGACGGTCAGCCAGTCCCCCGGCGCATCGTCGGAATCCGATACCGGCGGGAGCGTTTGCGGTGTGACCGGAGCCAGGCGGCCGCGACAGCGGGGACATTCCTGTCCTGAGTCGGACGTCCATCCGCAGTGGAGACAGCGAACCATCGGCGATCCTTGTGGAAAGGAGGCAGCCGGACGCGCGCCCGCTATGACCATCGATCATACGCGGGCGTGTGAGATGAATCCAGCGGGGATGGCACCGATGTGGGACAACGCCTATGATCCGGCCGACATGAGGTCACACCGCTCCCCAGCGCGAGTTCCGGATGGCGCCCCCTTCTCCCTACGATGATCCCGTCCCGCGCGGCTGGAAACTGGTGCAGGGAACGCTGCGGGTCACCGTCGCCGTCCAGTGTTTCGGAGCCGCAGCGGCCCGGCTGCACGCGCACCTGGAGTCTACCGTCGTGCAATTGCTTGGTGCGTATGAGTTGCTCCCCTCCGAACACTTGCTGCGGGGAGACAAACTTGCGGGTTACGCCCTGCTGTTGTGCGGAGTGCTGACGCTGTTTCGGCCCTGCTGGCCCGTGCTGTTGCCCGTGACCGCGTGGTTCGGCGGCTTGGCGGCCGGGCCGGCCTTGCTGCAGGACGATCCGGCTGGAACGGCGGCGCTGGTCGCGGGAGTCGTTGCGCCGCTGGTGCTGCTGCTCGTCGAGTTCTGGCCGCCGCCGATGTCGTTTTCCATTGGACGTGCGCACGTCTCGATGCTGCTCCTCCGGCTGGGCATGGTCGCGACGTTTGTCGGGCACGCCGTGTTGCTGCTGACGGAATGCAGCCGGCCGGCTGCCTGGGGGGAACTCGTGCGTCAGGCGACGGAGCGCGTGTTCGATCTGAATCTGTCGGACGGTATGGTTGTGCAGGTGCTGGCGGTCGGCGCGGCGGTTGACCTGGCGCTGGCAGCCAACCTGCTCGCAGCACGGGTGCGTCCGCTGGTGGTTCTGATGGCCTTCTGGGGGGCGCTGCTGGCGGCGATCCCGATCGCGGCGCAGGGCGCCGCGGACTACCACGTCGGCCTGTCGCAAGCCGCCCGGGCAGGAGCGCCGCTGGCGCTGTTTTTCTGGTGGTTCTGCGCCATCCGGGAACAGCCGCCCATCGTCATCCCCGGCCGTGCGTAGCTCCCGATGTTGCCGGAACGCAACATCCGTCGTCGAATCGGGAAAAGCCGCCGGCCGGGCGTCGCAATGCAAGGTAGTATTAGGATGGGACTGCGCCGCCGTTCCACGGGGCGAGGGTCCCAACGTCACTGCGGGCCGGATTCGGCCGCTTCATGTCTGACTTTTTCATCAGTCTGCTCTATCACAACGTGTGCCCGGCCGCCTGGCGGAGGCGTCCTGACGGTCCGTTGTGCGATTTGAGCGCCTCGGTCACGAACAGCTTCGTGGACGAGCCGTCATTCGCGGAGCAACTCAGCGCTCTCACGCGGGCGGCGCCGTGCCTGCGGCCCGATCAGATGCGCCGCTATTACGCGGGCGAGCGGATTCCGGCCGGCCCGCGCGGGGTGGCTCCCGTGCAGATCACGTTTGACGACGGCTGGCGCGGTTGCGTCGAGTACGGTGGGTCAATCCTGGAGGGACTGAACTGGCAGGCGCTGCTCTTCGTCACGACGAGCCGGATTGGAAAGCCGCTGCTGCTCTCGCGGTCGGAAGTCCACCGTCTGAGTCCGGGCACGTTTCTCGTCGGTTCGCATTGCCGGACGCAGCGCCGCCTGAATGAACTCCCCACGGCCGAAATCCACGACGAATTGCGGACGTCGAAAGCTGAACTGGAATCGATCGTCGGCTACGAGGTGGACTGCGTGTCGATTCCCAACGGCGCCGTGGATGACCGCGTTCGCCAGATCGCCTGCGAAGCCGGCTACCGTTACCTGTTCACATCGGCCGTCCATCGGAACACCCGGCAGCACGGCCCGTTGTCGATCGGACGCGTGGCAATCCGGCAGTCCACCGTCACCGCTGCGATCGAACGCTTCGCTGCCGGGGACCTTGGCGCCGAGCAGATCCGGAGCGGGATGCGGCAAATCCCCGGACAGCTCCTCGGAAGCCGGACCTGCCGCCGCGTGCGGGCCTGGCTTTCTCCGGAGGCCGCATCGCGTCCGGAACCGGGCGAACTGGTCGATCGGCAGTGAAGCCGCGCGGCACGCTGCCGTCAGCCGACGGGCACTTCGTGGTACTCCAGCGCCCATTCGCGCATGTAGCGCACGCGCGTCGGCCGGATGCGGTACAGGAGGAACTCCGGGTTGTCGATCGATCCGAGGTACTGCCGCAGCAGCGGATTGGCGTCCCAGATTTCGGCCAGTAATTGCCGGTCGGTGACGATTTCGGCCAACCCCGTGATCCGCACCTGGTTGTGACCGTCATCCATGTAACAGAGTTCGACCCTGGGGTTTGCCGCGATTTCAGCCGTCTTGTGGTACGAACGAAGATTGCCGACATAGATCGTGAACCCCTCGGTGCGGACGGGCGACACCGGACGCAGTCGCGGCTGATCGCCGTCGATCGTCGCCAGGTGCGGAAAGCGATCGGCCTCGACAACTCCGCGCGCGAGGTCGACGAGCTGGGCCGGGTCAATCGGCGCGGGGGCAGGCGTCGTCATGGGTTGGCCACCTCCCTTGCGGGGATCTGCTCGAACAACGGCGCGATTCGCTCCCGCTGGCGGGAGATAATGCGCTCGCTGTCGGCAGGCAGGAGATAACCGGCGGCCTCCAGCGACCGGCACCGCGTGGTCAGCAGCAGCAGGTACTCGTCCAGCGTGCCGTAGCGTTCCTCCAGCGACAGCCGCGGGTCGCCGGCACGTTCGCGTTCCGCCTGAGTGACGGCAAACGGGATGTACGAGCCGGTCAGGCTCACGAGTTCGTTTTCCGCTCCAGCGTCGGACCGGCGGAGGTTCCAGCCGGTATGGGTGGCGACCGGCACGGCGACTTCGGGCGGCAGCAGGCAGCCGAGTTCATTGCCGTCCGAACCGCACCGGGCGACGCGGACGCGAAAATCCGCGACGCGTCGCGGCGGCTGGATGTCAACGATCCTCAACGGCTCCCAGCGCGGTCCATAGTCCCACCAGGACGGCTGCTGGATGACTCCGGGATAGCGCACGCCGGGAATTTCGGGAAAACCGGTTGAGTGCTGGTCCCACGCGGTCAGCGTGCGGTCGGCAAACCGGGGATACACACTGGGGGGCGGCGGCGTACCGTCCCGCGTGGCGCGATCCATCGCCAGCAGCAGCGCGCGGAGGAAGGGACGGTAATCGCCGGGGTTCGCAAGGTTCTGGCCCGCGCCGGCGGCCGGCGGGAATCCGCTCGGCCCGTGTTGCGTCCCCCCAAATGTGTAAAAGCGGACGTTGTCGGGGACGCACGCGTCGCAGCAGCCGAGGGGATCGGTGTGCGGCAGCGAGCCGCTGCGGGTCCAGTATTCGGCCGCCGATTGCGTGTGCATCACCAGCGGCGCGGTGCCGGTCGTCGTCGCGCGCCTCAGGATGCCATCGACGCGGCCCGAGAGCGGGTCACGCTGTGTTTCGTAGGAGAAGGGGAATCGGTCCGCCGGATAGTCGTGATGGTCATGCTGCGTGACGTGCCGCGTCGGCTGGGCGAAACGATGGTTGAACGATCCCAGTCCGCCTCCGGCGACGTGCGGGATCAGGCCGTCAAATACCCGCAGCCCCTGTGTGTCTTCATTGAAACCCCAGTACAGGTATTCCCGCAGGAAGCGGCCGCTTTGCGAGACGCCAAAGCCGTAGGCGCGTTCCACGACAGGTCGACCTTCCACAAGCAGCGGGTTGCCCTCGCCGGTTCCGCGTCGAAACGCGGCAATCAGGTCGCGCAGCGCCGCAAAGCCCAGCCCCTGCACAAGCGGGTCCTGACCTTCGTAGATCAGCTCGTAAATGTGTCCGCTCTGCAGGCCGGCGGGGACTTCCAACTCTACCTTCGGCAGCTGCCAGGGCATGTCGCTGTCGATTTCCGTCACATGGAGCGTCCACTGGTCGCGCGGCATCGGGACGCGCGTGTCGCCGGGGCGTTCGCGGTGCGTCAGCGTCGCGGTCTCCAGGCCGCGCGCCGTCGGGCGGTAGGAGCCGTGATTGGCCCAGTTGACGACGGCCATCCGCTGAGTATTGCCGGACGGGACGATCTCGCATCGCACCGGACCGGTGATCGGGCCGTTGGCCGTCGACGCAAACGGCACTGACAGTCGCAGCCGCCCGTCTCCCGGCAGGAGTTCGCCGTCCCAGCCGCTCCAGACGACGATGAACCCCTGCTGCATCAGGAAACCGTGACCGGCGTCCGCCAGCGAGAGGGGGTCGTTTCCGCCGGGACCGTCGTTGAAGAATCGCAATGCGAGTTTGTTTCCGCGGTTATTCACGTCGTACAACACGGCCCCGTTCCCGCGCGACAGATCGGTCGGCGCCAGAACGAACAGATCACCGACGAATTCCACGTTCCCCCGCGCGTTCCGTGGCGCGTCGTTGAGGTCAACGACGACTCGATTCTGCCGCAGCCCGGGGTCGACTTCGTAGTGCACCCGGCCGACGATCCGTTCGTACGGACCGACGCTGCCGAAGCTGTATCCGTCAGCAAACGACTCGCGCCTCGTGATTTCAAACCGGATGGCGTCGTCGAACGCGATCGCGGCCCGTGTACTGCACAGGCTCGCGGCTGCCACGAGGACGAGGAACAACCGGCGGAACGGTGTACGGACCATGGCGGCTTTCCGCTGAGAATGATGCGCAGAGTGCTGACGGGCAACGCCCGCGAGTATACTCCGGGCGGACGCCATTACCACTCACCACTCACCAATGCATTGCCTCGTCACCGGTGGCGGCGGATTCCTCGGACGATACATCGTCGAACAACTTGTCGCGCGCGGCGACAAGGTCCGCACCTTCTCGCGGGGGCGCTATCCGGAACTGGAGGCGCTCGGCGTCGAAGCGGTCCAGGGCGATCTGGCCGATGCCGATCGGCTATGCACAGCCTGTCGCGGCGTGGAGGCGGTGTTTCACACGGCCGCTGTGCCGGGGGTGTGGGGTCCGTGGAAACTGTTCTACGAGACGAACGTCGTTGGTACGCGGAATGTGCTCAGCGCCTGTCGGGCGGAAAGAGTGCCGAAGCTGATCTTCACCAGCTCTCCCAGCGTCGTGTACGACGGACGGCCGCACGAGAACGCGGACGAATCGCTCCCCTACCCGGAGATGTATCTTTGCCATTACCCGCACACCAAGGCGCTGGCGGAGCGGGAAGTGCTGGCGGCCAACGGCCGGGAGGGACTCTCGACGGTGTCATTGCGGCCACATCTGATCTGGGGGCCTCGCGACCGGCACCTGATCCCGCGGATCCTGCAGCGCGCCGCGCGTGGCCGGCTGCGCCGAGTCGGAGATGGGACGAACCTGATTTCCGTTTCATACGTCGAGAACGTGGCGCATGCCCATCTGCAGGCGTGCGATGCGCTGCGGCCCGGTTCGCCCGTCGCCGGACACGCGTACTTTGTCAACGAGCCACAGCCCGTGAACCTGTGGGAGTTCGTGGGCGACATCGTGCGGCGAGCCGGACTGCCGCCGGTGACGAAGTCGATCTCAGCCGGCACGGCGTGGCGGATAGGGGCGGTGCTCGAAGGCGTCTACCGGCTGTTGCGGTTGCGGGAAGAGCCGCCGATGACGCGGTTCGTGGCGTCGCAGTTCAGCACGTCGCACTGGTATGACGTGTCGGCGGCGCGGCGGGATTTCGGGTATGTGCCGGTGGTGAGCGTGGAGGAGGGGCTGGGGAGGATGCAGGAGGAACTAAGGCCGTGGTCCCGCAGATAGCGCGAAGGCGTTCGCGTTTCATCGTTGGACACAGTCGCGTATGATGGCGATATGAGTGGCACCGTCTACCTGGAAACGAGCGTTATCAGTTATCTTGCCGCGTGGCCCAGTCGCGATCTGGTGACAGCGGGGCATCAGCAGCTGACGCACGAATGGTGGCGCCTTCACCGTTCGGAGTTTGACCTGTACGTGTCACAGGCGGTCATCAATGAAGCGAGACTTGGTGACCCGGACGCCGCCAGTCGCAGGTTGGCGATTCTCGACGAGATCCCCATTCTGGAGGAGACGGACGAGGCAAAGGCTCTTGCCCACGAAATCATGCGACGAGTTCCGCTTCCACCACGCGCCGCCGTCGATGCACTTCACATTGCGATGGCAGTCGTCAACGGCGTAGACTACCTGTTGACATGGAATTGTGCACACATCGCCAACGCGACGTTGCGCGTGCAGGTCGAAGCGACTTGTCGCGAAGAGGGCTACGAGCCACCAGTGATCTGCACTCCGGAGGAACTTCTGGGAGATACCGATGATGTGGCGTGATCCGATTGTCGACGAGGTACGGAAGCAGCGGGAGGAGTATGCGCGTCGATTCAACTTTGACCTGGATGCAATTCACCGAGATTTGAAGATGCAGGAACAGACCAGCGGAAAGAAGGTGGTGCGACTGCAGCCGAAACGAATTGCACCCAAATCACAACGTGAGACTGCTTTGCCCGCCGCCTTGCATTGACGGACCCGACGTTGAAGCGCAGTTGACACGTTGAGAAATGGCTGATCGACTCCCTGAAGCCCTGGTAAGCCGTTTCGCAGTCACGGTCCGCGACGTTCTCTGGTATCGGGACCGCGTCGAGCGTTTCTTCGATCGTACGGGCGTGCCGGCCGCGATCATGACAGACGTGCGACAGATGAAGTCTGATCCCACGGTCAAGAAATGCCACCGTGTTGTTGACTTGCTTGAGTCTTGGCCCGGATTGAGCGCGAAGCGAAACGCATCTGAATCGATGGTTCAAGCCGGGATGAATCGAGCAATACTCGGCATGGAATTGGGCACTCTCCACCCGCCTCACTCCCACTCAATCGTACTCGGCGACTTCATGACCAGTGAAACCTCACGGCGGGCTTTTCTCAGAGTCGCAACCGCCTGCACCGCACTTCAGGCGGTCGAATCCATCAATGGCGGTCCACCGGCAATCGCTGCTGCACTGCCGGACGCTGCGCCGGATGATTCCGCCAGCACCGACGCACTCCGGACCTGTACCGGAATCTGCCCGCAGCATGCCGAACTCGAACTACGTCGCAGCGCGTCCGAACACGAGCGGGTTGCGAAATCACTGTCGGACGTCGGCGCACGCCCGGTGACCGTAGCAGCCGGCCAGTTGTCCAATCACTGCGACGGCGCTGCCGGCAAAGAGACCAACCTCGCACGGATGCTGAATTGCATCGAGACGGCAGCCGCCAAAGGAGTGCAGGTGCTGGTTCTGCCCGAACTGTGCCTCCCCGGTTATCTGCTCACCGGCACACCGGCCGAAGCCGCCGAGATCAACCATTCGCTGGCGGACATTCCGGGGAGCAGTCCCGCGCTGGCGCAACTGGGCAACGCGGCCCGGCGGTTGCAGATGGTGCTCGCCTTCGGCTTCTGCGAGCAGGACGGCGTCGACTACTACAACTCGATCGGTCTGATCGACGCAGACGGCCGCTGGCTCGGAACCCGACGGAAAAACCCGCTTTCGCCGCACCCCTATGAGACCGACTCGTTTCGCGAGCCTGATCCCGCGCAGCGCACCGCTGTGTTTCAAACCCGATACGGAACCGTCGGCCTGTCGAACTGC
>CAZWGW010000176.1:0-10917 GCA_964633565.1 uncultured Planctomycetaceae bacterium | reverse complement strand
CAATCGTGGCGTTGCTCCGCCAAAACTGAATTCTGGACACCCGACCCCTACGGCTTGATCACGCGCCTCACCAGTTCCTCCAGCGGCGTCCCCGCCAACTGCTGAAACGCATACCGCACGCGCACGAGTTCCGCCCCCGGGTCGAGCACGTGCGCCAGCCCCGCCGGACTCGCATCAATGACCAAGTCCGGCCGTGCGCGGCGGATCGTCGTCTCCAACTCCCGGACCTGCTGCGGCGAGTAACCGCACGCGGGCAACACGTTTCCAATGTGCGGATAAGCCGCAAACAGCTCTGCGATACTCCCTCCCGCGTAAGGCCGGGGATCGATGATCTCTGCGGCGCTGTAACGCCGCGCGGCCAGCAGTCCCGCCCCGAAACCCATGCCGCCGTGCGTCAGCGTCGGGCCGTCCTCGACAACCAGCACGCGGCGGCCGTGGATCAACTCCGGTCGCTCCACGTGGATGTCGAGGTCCGCCTCGATGACCTCCGCAGCGGGGTTGAGTTCCCGCGCGTGCTGCCGAATGACTGCCACATCCTCGGAGCGGGCGGCACGGACTTTGTTGATAACGATCACGTCCGCTTTTCGGAAATTCGTCTCGCCCGGGTGATACGTGTTCTCATGCCCCGGCCGCAGGGCGTCCGCGACGACAATCGACAGATTGGAACGCAGGAACGAGAAGTCGTTGTTGCCGCCGTCCCAGAGGATGACGTCGGAGCCCTGCTCGGCCGTGTCGAGGATCCGCCGGTAGTCGACGCCGGCGAAGACGGGAATCCCCATTTCCAGGTACGGCGTGTACTCCTCGCGCTCCTCGATCGTGCAGCCGGCGCGCGTCAGGTCGTCGACCGTCGCGAACCGCTGGACGGCCTCCTGGAGCAGGTCACCATAGGGCATCGGATGCCGCAGCACAGCCGGCCGCCTGTTGAGGGAACGCAAGTGCCGCGCGAGCCACTGTGTCAGCGGGCTTTTCCCAGCGCCGGTCCGCACAGCCGTAACGCTGATGACCGGCCGGCGGCTGATGAGTTCCGTCTGCTTTGGTCCCAGCAGGGCGAACGCCGCTCCCGCGGTCTGGACGAGCGCGGCCCGGTGCATCACCTCGACGTGCGACAGGTCGCTGTATGCCAGAAACACGACATCCACATCGAAGCGGCGGATCAGTTCCGGCAGCTCAGATTCCGGAAAGATGGGGATGTCTGCGGCGTAATGCGGCCCCGCCAGTTCACGCGGGAATGACCGCGATTCGATGAACGGGATCTGGGCCGCAGTGAACGCGCACACGCGATATTCCGGCCGATCACGAAAGAACGTCAGAAAGTCGTGGAAGTCGCGCCCCGCGGCTCCCAGGATGATGCAACGTATCGGTTGGCTCATCGTGCGCTCCGGGACCTCAACACACCGGCAATTCTCCGCGGATCAGCCGGTCCACAAAGGCCGGCATGCCGCGCAGCTCCGTGTCGATGATCGTTCGGACTACGGTCTCAAGATCGGCGGCGCACAAGTCGTCCTCCGCGACCAGTTCCACGGCCACGGACCACGGATCGGCCAGCGGCCGCCCGATCTGGCTGCAGATCCACACAGAAACTTCAGCAATGCCCGCGACTCCGGCGTGAATGCGGCCGGCCATCTGGTGCGCAAGCTGGTTATAGATCTTCCCAACGTGACTGACCGGGTTCTTGCCGGCGGCCGCCTCGGTCGTCATCGGGCGATGCAGACTGATCAGACCGTTCACGCGATTACCGCGCCCGACCTGCCCGCCGTCGGCCCCCTCCGCGGAGGTCCCCAGCACAGTCAGATACATTCCCCCGAGACCACGCGCGGGATCATCGAGTGTGTTCAGCGCCACGTCGATCGCATCCAGGTCCTGCAACTGCGCGGTCAGGTGCCGTTGGAGTTCGTCGCGCACGGTTGTCTTTTTCTCGAAATACACGCCGGCCGACGGGATGAAGCGGTCGACGAACGCTGCCGCCACCGTGAGGGACAGTCGCCGCTCCTGCCGGAAGCCCATCACCTTGACGTCCTCGCCGACTTCCGGGAACTGCTGCTTGAACGTTTGATTGTTGAGGAACCGCTCGGCTTCGAGGACCAGCCGCTCGGTCTCCGTGAGGGGGGCATAGCCGACGCCCGCGGAGGTGTCGTTGGCTGTCAATTCTGTGCGGGCAAAGATATCGACCAACTCCGGTGATCCCGGACGGATCTCGTTCTGGTACACGACGTGCCGCTGCGGATCGACGAACCGCAGGTGCTCGCGCAACCAGCGCTTGGCCGTCGTCTCCACAATGTCGCCGACCGGAATCGTTCGCCCGTTGACGACTGACGTGGCGCGGTCGCCGAACACGAGCCGCATCGGTGCGTCGATCGTGCCGCCGCCAGGCCGGGGAGTCGACTGTCCGGCCACCAGCAGCCCTTTGTCGATGTTGTGGTGCAGCACGCGTCCGCAAGTGTCGATGTAGGCCCGCGACAGCGCGACTGACACGGCTTCCATCAGTTGATCGCAAATCGAATCAGGGTGTCCCAGTCCCTTGCGCTCAACGTGCTCGGTCCGCCGCCGGGAGACGGGAACCTGTGCCAGGGACTGGATGCTGATCTGTGGCATGGGTATTACATTTCAGCGAGCGACCGGTCGTTCCAACCATAATGCCCGATGAGCGGCACGAACGCGAACCCGCCGAGGTCTTCCACCTGCACGCCCTCCGGCTGCTTTGTATACCGATACATCGTCTGGCCGAACGGATAACCGCCGACCGGAATCACAATCCGGCCGCCCACGGCCAGTTGCTCCAGATAGGGGTGCGGGAGCGTCGCCGCGCCGGCCGTGACCACAATGGCACCGTAGGGGGCGTGCTCCGGCAGCCCCAACGTCCCGTCCCCCGCCGCGACGTGGACGTTGTGAAATTCGAGTCGATCCAGGCGCTGGCGGGCCTGTTCGGCCAGTGCGGGGATCCGTTCAATCGTAAACACCTCGTGCGCCAGCAGCGACAACACGGCGGCGGCATACCCGGAACCGGTGCCAATCTCGAGCACCCGCTCCGTCCCAGTAAGCTGCAGCGCCTCGCACATGAACGCCACGGTGAACGGCTGCGAGATCGTCTGGCCGAACCCGATCGGCAGCGGTCCGTCGTCGTAGGCGCGATCCCGCAGATACTTGTCGACGAACTCTTCGCGGGGGACGGTTCGCATCGCCTGCAACACTCGCTCGTCGCGCATGCCGCGCTCGCGCAATTGCTCATCGACCATCCGCTCGCGCCATTCGGCGAACCGTGGCGTTGGCTCCGAGACGCCCTGTTCCTGGTTCTGCGTGAGCATGTCGGTGCCTCCTCAACCCGTTGCAGGCGGCTGCGCGCGAATCAGCCCGACGCGGTTCATCACGTCCACCATGCGCCGCGTGTGTTCGATCGTCTCGCGGGCACTGTGCAGCAACTCCGCCTCGGTGCGCTTGAGGCGGGCCAAGCCCTGCCGTTGCGCCGCAAGCGCCGTCGCGGTCGCCACACGAGCGTAGACCTCCCAGTCACCCATTCCCGTGAGGATATGGTCAGGGCGGAGTCCGCACTCCTCCGCAGCGGCGGCGAGCGCCGTGGCCGCCGCGATTGCCATCTCGTCCGAGATCGTCCGGGCCCGGACATCGAGCGCCCCGCGGAAGATGGCCGGGAAAGCGAGCGAGTTGTTCACCTGGTTCGGAAAGTCACTGCGACCCGTTGCCACGACGCGCGCACCGGCCTCCGCGGCTTGCGATGGCCAGATCTCGGGGACGGGGTTCGCGCACGCGAATACCACCGAGTCGTGCGCCATTCCCTGCACCCATTCCGGATTGATCACCCCCGGCCCTGATTGCGAAAAGGCAATGCAGACGTCGGCCCCGCGCAGCGCTTCCGCGATGCCGCCGGTGACCCGGCCCCGGTTTGTCTGACGGCACAGCTCCCACTTCTCGCGATATTCGTCCTGCCGGCGTTCGATGTCCTCGCGTCCGGGGTGCAGCGTCCCGCGGGTATCGCAGGCGATGACCCGCCCCGGGTCGACCCCCGCACGCTCCAGCAGCCGGTACGTCGGCACGTTTGCCGCCCCGGTGCCGACCAATACGACGCGCACCGACGACAGCAGTTTGTCGACGACCTTGAGCGCGTTCCACAATCCGGCGAGGACCACCGTCGCCGTCCCCTGCTGGTCGTCGTGCCAGACGGGAATCGTCAGAGCCTGCCGCAGCGCCTCCAGCACGCGAAAACACTTCGGCTGGGAGATGTCCTCCAGGTTGATCCCCCCGAACGACGGCTCCAGCGCTTTGACGGTCGCGATCAGCTCCTCGGCCGAGTTCGTCCGGACGCACAGCGGCACCGCGTCGACGCCCCCCAGGTACTTGAAGAGCAGCGCTTTCCCCTCCATCACGGGCAGCCCGGCTTCGGGACCGACGTTCCCCAGACCGAGCACGCGCGTACCGTCCGAGACGATCGCCACCGTGTTCCCGCGGTTGGTGTATTCGTAGACGTCGTCCGGCCGGGCCTGAATCGCGCGGCACGGGTCCGCTACCCCCGGCGTGTACCATACCGCGAAGTCCGCCGGGTCGCGCAGGGGGCACTTCGGGAGCGTCTGGATCTTTCCGCGGAACTCGCGATGACGCCGCAGGGACTCCTCGGCGTGTGTGCAAGATCCAGGTGCGTACTCGGGATTCGCCGCCATGAACGTGTCTCCCGCGTTTTATTCGCGAACAGGGCAAAGGTCGTACCGCTGGCCGGAGCACGGATTACCGACCGGATGAAGGGTCGAACGTGCCGGGGACTATGCCACGAGCGCAGTCCGGCGCCGCGTAGAGCAAACTCGCAAATTCGCAGGCCACGCCGGCGCGCTGGACCGCACACCTGGGCGGCTTTGCACAGTCGCTCCGAGACCGCCTGACGCGCAGGGGCTCCAGTGACCCGACCAAGCAGGAAAGGACTGTCACTTTGGGACCAAAGCCAGCTACAATGGAGTGGTCTTGTGTGGCCTTTCAACGGTCACTCGACCTGGTCGATCTCTGACCGGGTACCCGGGCTTTGTCATCGGACGCTGGATCATCGGCGTCCCGGACTGCGGCAGCGCAATTGGAGCGTGCGTGGGCGACAGGTCCGCAATCGGCATGAGCGCGGTTTGTCGTTATTCGTCGCGCGCCTCGGTCGCGTGAGTGAAGTTGCCGGACCCCATCGTCGGGGGTCTCGGGGCATCCGGCCCACCGCCATTGCGGAAATGAAACAAACAATCCAACTGATTCCTGACAACCACCGTATCCAGATCAGCGACGTAATGCCGGTCGGATGCGTCGATTCAAAGACGGCCGATCAGCCGATGATGAGCAGGCGCGACTCCATGGTCGACGAGCCATTCGAACCAATTCCTTGCGGTGTTCTGTACGGCTGGCCGGTGTTTCGTCACCCTGGCCGGGGCTGACCGGGGCCCTCGGAGAGAACGCAAATTCATGTCCGTCGATTTCCATCAGCGCACTCAGTCAACCAGGCGGCCTGCGGCAAATGCCGCCGTGCCGCTGTCTCATGGCGCGCCGCGGCGCAGCGGCGGCGCCTGGCTGAGACGAAGCGTGTTCATTGCGGGACTGCTGAGTCTGCTGGCGGTGGCCGGCTTTGCCCTTAATCGTTCCGTCGCACCGGGCGACGGAACAGAACTGCTGACGCACACGATCGCGCGCAGCGATCTGGTCGTCAGCGTCGTGGAGCAGGGAACGCTCGAGAGTTCCAACAACCGGGAAATCAAGTGCAAGGTCAAAGGGGGCAGCACGGTGTTGTCGGTGGTCGAGAGCGGCGCCATCGTTCAGCCCGGCGACGTGCTCGTCCGCCTCGATACGGCCACGATAGAGGACAACATCAACCAGCAGAAGATCGCTCACGAAACGGCGCTGGCGAACAAGACCACCGCCGAGAGCGATGTCGCCATCGCCAGGATCGGCGTCACGGAATACCTCGACGGCACGTTTCGCTCGGAACAGGCCACGAAGCAGAAAGATCTGGTGATCGCGGAGTCCAATCTCAAGTCGGCGATGAACGTTCGTGATTTCGCGCGGCGGATGTTCCGCAAGGGGTTTACCAGCGACCTCGACCTCGAATCCAAAGAGGATGCGGTCAAACACGCCGAACTGGAGGTGCAGGTCAAGCAGACCGAACTGGACGTGCTGGAGAAATACACCAAAGCCAAGATGGTGGAAGAACTGCAGAACAAGTTGAAGGCGGCTGAGGGGCGATTGGCCGCCTGTACCGCCGCGGTGAATCTGGAGCAGGCACGACTGGACCGCGTGGAACAGCAATTGAAAAACTGCGTGATCTGTGCGGACGTGGGCGGGATGGTGATCCATCCGACTCTGGCCGAGTGGCGGGACGAGCCGGAAATTGAAGAGGGGGCCACCGTGCGGGAAGACCAGGTACTGCTGATCATGCCTGACCTCAAAGAGATGCAGGTGAAGGTCGGCATCCACGAATCAAAGGTCGAGCGTGTCAAGGCGGGCATGCCTGCCCGGATCCAGTTTCTGGACCGGTCCATTGACGGGGAAGTATTGTCGATTGCCACGGTCACCAAACCGACGGGTTGGTGGACCGGCAACCTCGTGAAGTATGACACCATTGTCAAACTTCCGCCGCAGGAGGGGCTCAAGCCCGGCATGAGCGTGGCAGTCGAAATCTTTCTGGCGCGCCACAAGGACGTACTGACCATCCCGGTTGCGGCCGTCGTGGAAGACCAGGGCGAGTTCTGGTGCTGGGTCGCCGTTGATGGTCGCCCCGTCAAGCATCAACTGACTCTGGGCGATACGAACGATCAGTTCATCGTCGTGGAAGCCGGAGTGGAGGAAGGGGAACAGGTTGTGCTGAATCCCCTGGACTTCATCGACGAAGCGCAGCGTGCCGCCCTGAAGCCCCCCGCCGACGCCGAATCGCAACAGGCTGATGAACAGCGGCCGAACGGCGATAATTCGTCCAGAGGCGGGGCCGGCGTCACTTCGGCCCCGGCTGCCAGCGTGAGACGTCGGACGAACGCATGACAGCCGTGGTGAGTCGATGACTGACCGCGGGCCAGCCAGGACCACGTTCCATTGCGGACTCCCCTCTATCAAGCCCTGCAGCTCGGCATCAAGAGCCTGATGCTCTACAAGCTGCGCGCCGGACTGGCCGCGCTGGGGATCTTCATCGGCACGGCGACGGTGATCTGGCTCGTGGCCATGGGGGAAGGCGTGAGTCACCGGGCGCAGGAGCAGATCAAGGAACTGGGCGCGACGAATATCATCATTCGCAACGTGCTGCCCGACACCGGCAAAATCAACTGGGAACGGGACCGGGTCAGGCGATATGGCCTGCTGCGGGCCGACTACGAGCGGATGCAGAGCAACGTCCCCACCATTCGGCAGTCGGTCCCGATGCGGGAGCTCGGCCGGACGCTCCGCGTGGGCGACCACGACGCTGATTCGGTGCTGGTCGGCTGTACCGGGCAGTATCTCGACCTGAACCGGCTGTCCATCGCGCGCGGCCGCTGGTTCATCAGCCGTGACGATCAGGAAAACGTGATCGTGCTGGCCGACGGGACGGCCCGGCGACTGTTTCCCTACGAGGACCCGATCGGACGCCAGGTCCGGGTCGACGACGACGTGTACACCGTCATCGGCCAGACAAGACCGCGCGCAGCGTCCGCCGCCATCGGCGGCAGCCTCCATTCGCGGGAATACAACATGGATGCCTATATTCCCCTCTCGACGCTCCGGATGCGCATCGGGGACTTCGTAATGGAGCGCAAACCGGGCAGTTTTACCGGAGAAGTCGTGGAGTTGACGCAGATTACGCTGACGGTGAACAACATTGCCGACGTGGACGTGACAGCGCGACTTGTCGACGCATTGCTCAAGAAGTATCACGCGGAGGAGGACTACGCCGTGATCGTGCCCATCGAGCTGCTGCGCCAAGCGGAGCGAACGCGCGCCATGTTCAACGTGCTCCTGGTCGTGATTGCCGGCATCTCCCTGCTGGTCGGCGGCATCGGGATCATGAACATCATGCTGGCGACCGTCACCGAGCGGACGCGAGAAATCGGCGTGCGGCGCGCGCTCGGCGCAACGCGATCGAATATCGTCCAGCAGTTTGTCATCGAAACGATCGTGCTCACGTCGCTGGGGGGCTGCCTGGGCGTCCTCTTCGGGCTGCTGTGCGGACCGATCTTTCGCGCGTTCCGCGGCGTCATGGGCCTCGTTTGGCCCCAGAGCCTGCCGGAGATCGTGCATTCGCTTGAGCCCCGCATCGCACCCTGGTCAGTGGTCCTGTCGCTGTTGATCGCAATCGGTGTGGGACTTCTGTTTGGCGTCTATCCCGCCCGACAGGCGGCGCGCATGGATCCCATCGAAGCGCTGCGGCACGAATAGCGCATGTCGGTCGCGTCTGCGATGCGGCCGCGTCGCCGCACCCTGCGACGACGTGCCGGCCGGCCCACGAGCCGCTGGCCCACGTCGAATGACATTGCCGGCGCGGCGCATTGGTGGACCCTCTCCGGCGGGACGGCTATCATGCCGCTCCCGCGCGTTGATGCGCGCGGATTCGCCCTATCGACCACGACGGCAACCCATGAAGATCCACGAATATCAGGCGAAGCAACTCATTGCACAGGCGGGAGTTCCGATCCCGCGCGGCGTCGTTGCCCGCACGCCGGATGAAGCGGCGGAGGCCTACCGGCAACTCGGCGGCAGCCTGGCAGTCGTCAAGTCACAGATCCATGCCGGCGGCCGAGGAAAAGGGACATTTCAGGAGCACCCGCAGCAGCGCGGCGTCGTGCTCGTCCGCTCGGCTGACGAAGCCCGCGCGAACGCACAGCGCATGCTCGGCAGCACGCTGGTGACGCTGCAGACCGGTCCGGAGGGAAAACGGGTCAACGTGCTGTTCGTCGAAGAGGGGCTGGACATTGCGCGGGAACTGTATCTGGGCATCGTGATCGACCGCGAAGACGGGATGCCGGTCGTGATCGCCTCGTCGGAGGGGGGGATGGCAATCGAGGACATCGCCCGCGAGACACCGGAAAAAATCATCCGCGAACATTTCGATGCCGCGACCGGACTGCAGCCGTATCAGGCGCGCAAACTGGGATATGCACTGGGACTGAGCGACGTCGAGATCCGCTCAGGCGAGACGTTCTTCCCGAAGATCTGCCGGTTCTTCGTGGACAACGACTGCAGCATGACCGAGGTCAATCCGCTGATCGTGACGAAGGACGGCAGACTCATCGTGCTCGACGCCAAGGTGACGTTCGACGACAACTCCCTGTTCCGCCACAAGAACTTTCTCGAACTGCGCGACCTCAACGAAGAGGAGCCGACGGAGGTCCGTGCCCAAGAGGCGGGCCTGAGCTACGTCAAGCTCGACGGCAACATCGGCTGCCTCGTCAATGGCGCCGGCCTCGCCATGAGCACGATGGACCTGATCAAGCTGCACGGCGGGGAGCCGGCGAACTTCCTCGACGTCGGCGGCGGCGCGAACGTGCAGCAGGTGACCGAGGCGCTGCGGATCATCCTGGCCGACGCGAACGTCAAGGCGATCCTGATCAACATTTTCGGCGGCATCATGAAGTGCGACACGATCGTGGAGGCGCTCCTGACGGCTTACGACACGGTCGGCATCACGCTGCCTCTCGTCGTGCGGCTGGAGGGGACCAATGTGGACAAGGCCCGAAAGATGCTGGCGGATTCGGGGAAGAAGATCATTGCGGCGTCAGACCTGACGGATGCGGCGAAGAAGGTCGTGGGAACGCTGAGTGTGTAATGGAAATTACACCACACCCAACCACGATGGGCCCCTGGCAATCGCTCGGCACCCGGAACATGGCTCATTCAGCACTGACATTTGAAAACTGAAACTCGACGACTACCTCATGTCCATCCTCGTTTCCCCCCGCACCCGCTTCATCACCCAGGGCATCACCGGCAAGGCCGGCCTGTTCCACTCGCAGAAGTGCCGCGAATACGCCCTCGACGACTGCCAACGGTCCGACGCGGTCCTCGTCGGCGGTGTCACGCCCGGTAAGGGGGGGACGGACGTCGATGGCTTCCCGGTATTCAACTCCGTCCACGAAGCGGTCCGCAAGGCCGGGGCCAACACGGCGATGGTCTTTGTGCCGCCGCCGTTCTGCGCCGACGCCATCATGGAAGCGGCCGACGCGGGCGTCGAACTGGTCGTCGCCATCACCGAGGGCGTGCCCGTCCTCGACATGGTCAAGGTCAAGCGGTTCCTGGCGGGCCGGCCGACGCGCCTGATCGGCCCGAACTGCCCGGGCGTCATCACGCCGGGCGTGGCGAAGATCGGCATCATGCCGGGTTACATTCACACGCCCGGTACAATCGGCCTGATTTCGAAGAGCGGCACGCTGACGTACGAAGCCGCGTGGCAGTTGGGGAATGTCGGCCTGGGGCAATCGACGGCGGTCGGCATTGGCGGCGACCCGATCATCGGCACGACGTTTATCGACCTGCTGGCGATGTTCGAGAAAGACCCGGGCACCGAAGCGATCCTGATGATTGGCGAGATCGGCGGCAACGCCGAAGTCCAGGCGGCTGAGTACATCAAGGCACACGTCAGGAAGCCCGTCGCGGCGTTCATCGCGGGAAAGACGGCCCCGCCGGGCAAGCGGATGGGGCACGCCGGGGCGATCATTTCCGGCGGCAGCGGGACGGCGGCGGAAAAGATTGCCGCGCTGCAGGCGGCAGGGGTCGTTGTGGCGGAAAGCCCGGCGGACATGGGGGCGGCGGTCAAGCGGGCCATGGCACGGCGCGGCTGACGTTTCGGAACCGCGATTCGACAGACGCCTCGTGGTGCCGTCCTGAGAGCAGCAGCTCACGTATCCCAGACCGCGTCGCGAAGACTCGCGAGCAATTCGGACGCCGGCAGGTCAAATTGCAGCGGCGTCAGTGTCACGAATCCGTCCC
>CAZWGW010000175.1:0-10947 GCA_964633565.1 uncultured Planctomycetaceae bacterium | reverse complement strand
TGGTGGACGGTGTTCCGTCTCAAACGGAAGTCCGCGCCGGCGCCATTGGAGTTGCTGCGCCAAATCTCCCGGTTGTGCGCGGCCCTTGGTCTGCGCCGCATCCCGCGTGTTGGCGTCTCACTGCAGATCTCCGAAGCGATGGTCGCCGGCATCTGGCGGCCGATTGTGCTGCTCCCGTCGGGCTGGTTGCTGGAACTTCCGCCGGCCGTGCTGGAGGCGGTGCTCGCGCACGAACTGGCGCACATCCGCCGCTGGGACCCGTGGGTCAATGCACTCCAGCGCGTCGTCGAAACTCTGCTGTTTTATCACCCGGCCGTGTGGTGTCTCTCGCGCCGCGTGCGGATCGAGCGCGAGTTCTGCTGCGACGAGGCCGCGGTCCGCGTCACCGGCCAACCGGTGGTTTATGCACAAACCCTGGAGCTTGTGGCTCGCAGGTACGTCGACAAACGAGTCCCTCTGTTCGCGTCCGGCATTGGAGACCCACACATGACCCTCTTGCAACGAGTGAAACACGTCCTTGGACGGTCCGGCGACGACCGTCCCTCCGGCTGGCTGTCGCCTCTGGTGGCGACCCTGCTGATTGTCGCCGGCATCGCAGCGTATCGCCTCGCGATCGCGCCCTCCGGCCCGCTCTACGCACAGGAGGGGGAGCGGGAGCGGGAAGGGGCTGAACGCGAGCGTGCGGCTGAACGGGAACGCGATGAGCGTGCCGCGCGCGAACGCGAGGAACGCACCGACCGCGAACGCAGAGAACGCCGTGAGGTCGAAACCCGAGAGCGGGAAGAAGGCGGACCCGGCGCCGAAGCGCGCGAAGTCATCCGCGACCTCGAGCGCCAGGTGGCCGAATTGCGGCGCGCGCTCGAAATGACACAAGTCGAAGCGGCAGAGGCGCGCCGCAACGCCGAACGGAACGCGATGGAGCAAATGGAGCGGGCGCAACGCGCCGCGCAGGACGTGGAGCGCCTCGCGCGCGAAGCCGCCGGCGAGGAGCGGCGAGAAGGCGGCCCCGACCGGCCGCGTCCGCCCATGCCGGATCGTCCGGACGTCCCACGCGATCGGCCCGATGCGCCGCGCGAAGGAGCAGAGGGCGAACGCCGCGTGCGCGAGTTCCGGTACGAGATTCGGCGCGGAGAGGGCCAGCCGCAGATCCGGATGGAACTGCAGGGCCCGCCCGGTGCGGAGATCCGTGAAGAACTCAACGAAATCCGCAACCAGGTGCGGGGGCTGGCCGAAGCGGTCCGCAACCTGCAACGCACCGTCGAGTCGCGCGATCCGGGAGCTGACGGCCCGCGCGGGCCGGAGGGCGCGTGCGGTCCGCGCGGCCCGTTCGGCGAAGGGTTCCCGGGCTTTCGCGGATTCCGATTTGAAGGCGAGCGCGGCCCGGAGGGGGACCGTCGCCCGGAAGGAGAGCGCGGACCTGACGCCGAACGCCGTGAAGGCCCCGACCGCCGACCGGAGGGAGACCGGCGGCCCGTCGGCCCCGGTCGGCCGCCGCGCGAACGCCGGCCTGGTGGCGCGGACGGGCAGGATGGGGAACGACCCGACGCCGACCGCGCGCCCGAGCGCGGCCGGCCCCGCGCCGAGGGCCGCGAACCCGGAGGGGACCGGCGACCTGACGCAGGGGACCGCCCGCGCGGCGAGCGCGCTCCGGAGGGGGACCGCGGTGTTGAGCGTGAGCGCGGAGAGGATGCCGAGCGGCGCCCCGAAGCGGATCGCCGTCCGGATGACGATGGTCGACGCGGCAATGACGACGAGCGGGAGGACCAGGATCGTCGTCCCGCCTCGGCCGACGCGCAGGCCGGCGACGATGCCCGGGCCGCGTTCGAGGTCGAAATCCTGCTCGAAAAGCTCAACGCCGTGGAAGCGCTGCAGAAGGAACTGGAAAGCGCCGGCGAGGAGCCGGTCAAGCCGTAATCGTCGCGCAGGTTGTCCACCGCTTGCAGAAACCCGGTCCCGGCGCGCCGGGACCGGGTTTTTCATGCGCGCTGATCGACGATGTGGCGCGTGTTGAAGCCTCACTCCACAGGAGACCACACCCGCAGGGCGGCCCCTCCCGAATCCCAGACGACCATTTTTCCGTCGGGACGCAGCGCCAGCTTCGAAAACGTGTGCTCGCCCTTGAGACGCCGCAACTCCCTGCCGGAGCCCGTCTCGCACAGAACGGCGCCGGCCTGCCCGAGCATCGCGAGTCGTTTTCCGTCGGCACTGAACGCGGCGCCGTGGTAGCCGCCGAAGGTACGCACTTCCTGACGGGTCGTGGCGTCCCACAGGCGCACGCTGCGGTCGTTTCCGGCCGAAACGAGTTGTCGACCGTCCGGTCTCCAGGCGACGACGTTGACCTCGCCCTCGTGTCCTCGCAGCGAATACTGTTCGCGTCCTACAATGGCGTTCCAGACCCGAATCACGTGATCTTCCCAGCCTGATGCCAGCGTCGTTCCTTCCGGACTGAAGGCGACGCAATAGACGCGCATCGCCGGCACTGACATCGTCATCAGCGACCGTCCGTCCGCGACGTCCCACACGCGGACCTCGCCGGCGACGAATTCGCCGTCGGTGTTGCTCACGCCTCCGGCGGACGCGAGTCGCTTTCCGTCGGGGCTGTAGGCCACGTCCCAGACATGAAATGAATGCCCTGTGAGCAGCGCCAGCGGCGCGCCGGTCTCGGCGTTCCAGGTGCGGACCGTTTCGTCATGACTGGCCGTGGCGAGTTGTTTGCCGTCGGGACTGAACGCCACCCCCCACACGTCCTCCGTATGCGCTCGCCCCGCGGTCGCATCCGCCTGCAGGTGCAGCACCGGGCGCCAGGTGGAGGTATCCCAGACGAATACTTCGCCCTCATCGCCGCCACTGGCGAGGCGTTTGCCGTCGGGACTGAAGGCGACGCAGAAGATCCCCTCGACGTGCCCCTCGGCGGCGATCGTGCGCGGGTTCTGTTCCTGAGCCGGTTCGGCCGCGCGGAGAGTGACCTGCTCAGCAGCCAGGAGCACGAAGACCCCGGCACCGATAAGGAAGCAGTTACAACTCGTGAGTCGGATGGGCATCTTGAGCACCATTGGTCGCTCCGGCTTTGTTGAACTGCGGCAGCCGTTCGCCCATACTCGCGGGCGGCCCGCGGCGGAGTCTCGCTGCGTTACGATCGTACTGTCGGCCGCCAGAATTCTCAGCCGTTCGCTGTTTTTTTGCCAACTTCGTGGGGAAGTTCCATGCCGTATGCAACTGCTTCTGCTGCCGTTCTTGTCTGGGGCGCCGCCCTGTGTCGGGCGGCCGATGAGCCGCGCCCCAACGTGATCCTGGTGATCACTGACGATCAGGGTTACGGCGACATCGGCGCACACGGCAACACGATGCTCAAGACGCCGAACCTCGATCGGCTTCACGCCCAGTCCGTCCGACTCACGGACTTCCACGTCGACCCGACCTGTTCCCCGACGCGCTCGGCGCTGATGACCGGGCGCTACTCGACGCGGACCGGTGTGTGGCACACGATCGCCGGCCGCTCACTGATGAACACCGCCGAGGTCACGCTGGCCGAGGTCTTCGCCGCCAACGGTTACGACACGGCCCTGTTCGGCAAATGGCACCTGGGAGACAACTATCCGCTGCGGCCGCAGGATCAGGGATTTCATAAGTGTCTGTATCTCGGCGGCGGCGGCGTCTCGCAGACCCCGGACTGGTGGGGGAATGACTATTTCGACGACACGTACCGCCGCGAAGACGGCTCCCCGCTGCAATGCCAGGGCTACTGCACCGATGTCTGGTTTGACCACGCCCTCCAGTTCATTGAAGCACATCGTGAGCGGCCGTTCTTCTGTTACGTCGCCACAAACGCTCCTCACGGGCCGTATCTGGTCGCCGAGGACGACAAGCGCCCCTACGTTGAGGCCGGCGTCCCTGAGCCGATGGCCTCGTTCTACGGCATGATCGCGAACATTGACGAGAACGTGGGCCGGCTCATCAACCGGCTTGATGCATGGCAACTGGCTGAAGACACGATTCTGATTTTCATGACTGATAACGGCACGGCCGCCGGTGTTGCGACGGGCCGCCAGGCGGGTGATGCCGCGTGGCGCGGTTTCAACGCCGGAATGCGGGGCCAGAAGGGGGCGGCGTACGACGGCGGCCACCGGGTACCGTTCTTCATCCGCTGGCCCGCCGGAGGGATCAGCGGCGGCCGCGACGTCGCCGGACTGGCGGCACACATCGACGTGTTGCCGACGCTGATGGAGCTCTGCAACCTGAAGCGCCCCGACGGGCCCCCGCTCGACGGCGCCAGCCTCGCCGCGCCACTCCGGGGACCGGGCGAGTCCCCGGACCGGACGCTGTTCGTCCATTCGCAGCGCATCGAGCATCCGGAAAAGTGGCGCAACTCGTCCGTTATGACCAACCGCTGGCGGCTGATCAACGGCAGGGAACTGTACGACCTGCCGGCCGACCCGGGGCAGGAGCGCGATCTCGCCGCGCAGCAGCCGCAGGTCATGGCTGACCTGCGCGCGGAGTATGAACGCTGGTGGGAGAGCCTGACGCCCGTCTTCGACCAGTCTGTCGCGATCACGCTGGGCGCAGAGGCGGAGAATCCCGTTCATCTCACGTGCCACGACTGGCATGCGGAGAACGTCCCGTGGAGCCAGGCTGCCGTGGAGCGCGATCCGCCGGCGAACGGGTACTGGATGGTCGACGTCGCCCGTCCTGGAAAATACGAATTTACTCTCCGGATGCGGCCCAAGGGTGTCCTGCACCCGCTCCTGGCGCGTACCGCGCGCGTCAAACTGGGGGATGTCGAGGGAACGCAGCCGGTCATGGGTGGCGCGACAGTGTCGCGCATTGTCCTGGACTTGCAGCCGGTAACGGCGCCATTGCAGACGTGGCTGGACGCTGGAGACGGCACGTCGCGCGGCGCGTATTTTGTCGATGTGAAACGACTGGATGAGTGAGACTCAGGCGTGCGGCCAGATCTGGTCCCACGCCTGCATCCAGTTCTCGCCGCGGCTGATGACCTTGAGCGGTTCCACAACGTCCACTCCC
The DNA here is from genome assembly GCA_964633565.1 of uncultured Planctomycetaceae bacterium. Lineage (GTDB taxonomy): Bacteria > Planctomycetota > Planctomycetia > Planctomycetales > Planctomycetaceae > CAZWGW01. Next base: position 5,925 of record CAZWGW010000175.1, on the reverse strand, counting down.
GGTCTCCCGCGGAAGTCGGCCGCTTTCTCGACCGTCTCCAGTTCCACCGTGATCGCCACCGGCGGCCGAGGCACGTACGGTTTCACCGCCTTGAGACTGCCGAGGGCCGTCCGCGCTCCCTCTTCAATCATCCGCCGCGCCCGCACCGGAGGGATCTGTACCGCGCTGTAACGCGTCAACCCGCGCTTGACAGCGACGGTCGTCAGGCCGTCTCCCATGATCTCCCTCGCCTCGCGGCAGGTCGCTTCGTCCCCCGTCACCAGCAGCACGGGGACTCTGTAATGGCCGCACAGCGCGGCGTTGATCCCGGTCTCGCCGACGAGGTCGTCGTTGAACCACAGGTTGCGCCACTTGACGGTCGAGATCGTATGGCACAACACGCCGTCCGGCGTGCCGGCGCGGGCGTGCATCCCGACCAGCAGGCACCCGTCGCAGCCGGATTCGAGCATTTCCGTATAGCGCGACCACGGATGATGCGCCACCCACAGGCAGCGCTCGTCAAGCAGTTCGGGGAGAAATGAGTTGAACGTCCAGTCGCCTCCCGCGCCGTGGCAGTCAACGACGACGACCTCCGTGGCGCCCCCCGTGAATGCGCCGCGCACGGCGGCGTTGATCTCTTCGGTGTACAGTCGCCGCCCCGCCTCGTATTGCGGCTTGCCGCCGTTCACCTGGTCCCAGGTGACGATGCCGCTGACGCCTTCCATGTCGGACATGATCAGAATGCGCATCAGGGAGTCCTCCTGTCAGTTGCGTGTCGCAGTTGTACGGCCGCCGCAAGAATCCGGCAAGAATGCCACACGTCGAGCGAATGACTGCGTATGATTACTGCCGGGCGGCAGTCCGCGCTGCCGCCGGAGCAACGTCGGAGGATACAGACACATGGCAACTACACTCGAAACCCGGACGGAGAACGACACGCACAGCATCCTCGTCGGATACATCTGCTGGCTCTTCGGATTCATGGGCGCGCATCGCTTTTACTTCGGCAAGCAGATCAGCGGCACGATCTGGTTCTTCACCGGCGGACTGCTCGGGATCGGCTGGCTGATCGACCTGTTCCTGATCCCGGGGATGCACCGCAATGCCGAGCGGCGTTATGCGGCCGGAGCGTATGACTACACGCTCGCCTGGCTGCTGCTCACGTTCATGCTGGTCGGCGTTTTCGGGGTGCACCGGTTCTACCTGGGCAAATGGGTCACGGGCATCATCTGGCTATGCACCGGGGGGCTGTTCCTGATTGGCTTCCTGTACGACCTGTGGACTCTCAATGAGCAGGTCCATGAGGCCAACCTGCGGCCGCGCGCAGCAGCCTGAGGCCGTGGCGCCCGGTCGCATCGGTGATCGCCAATGTGCCAGGCGGCGCGATCGTGGATACAACTCCCGCCCCACCTTCATGATAGGGCGTGCGTCGGGAATTGCCGAAGAATTCCGGGACGAATCCGGAACCCGCACTGACTCCCGGTGTTTAAGCGAATGGCGGAGGTACAAACGCCGTTTGAATCAGGGATGCGTGTACGGGACCTCCGTCGCCCCTCCATGTAATCCCTCCCCGCGGGCCATCACGAGTTCTTCGCATAACCACAGCGGTGACCCTTCGCGCGGAAGGGACATCCGCTTCAGGATTGAGTCCGTACCATGGAGAGTCTTGAACTGCTCGGATACTTTGACCCCGGTGCCGGCAGCCTGTTGCTGCAGGCGCTCGTCGGCGGGGCCGCCGGCCTGATGGTCTTCGCCCGCTTCCTCTGGGATTCCTGGCTGCGACCGACGTGGAAGCGGCGTGTGCGATGATCGACGTCGAATGCCCACCGGCGACGACGACACCTGTGGAATTCGAAACCGGATCATTCCGCGACCGGTCCAGCCGCGTCTTTCTCCAGGAGGGGCGCGTCTATCGCGCTTTGAGTGAGGCAGGGCTGGCGGATTGGGAACAGGTTTTCCAATTGCCGTTCTTTCAGCAGGCGATGCGGGACGGAAAGATCGTCCATTCGTTCCGCGTTTCCCAGGAGGCTGGTCTCACAGACGCCGGGACCGACGAATCGTGTGCGCCGTGGGCGGGCGTCCTGCAGCACGACCGCATTCCGTTTGTCTCGTACCCGTACGAGTGGTGTTTCAGCATGCTCCGCGACGCGGCGCTGCTGCACCTGGAGTTGATGGCGGCCGCGCTCGACGACGAGTTCATTCTGAAGGACTCCTCGGCATTCAACGTGCAGTGGAACGGGGTCGCACCGGTCTTCATCGACGTCGGATCATTCACGCGGCATCCGGCGGGGCAGCCCTGGCTCGCGTATCGCCAGTTCTGCCAGATGTTCCTGTACCCGCTGATGCTGCAGGCCTACCGCGATGTGGATTTTCAGCCCTGGTTGCGCGGCGCTCTCGATGGCATCCCCCCGGGGCAGTTTCTCAAGCTGCTCTCGCTGCGGGATCTGTTCCGGCGCGGCGTGTTCACTCACGGCTGGCTGCACTCCAGGCTGGAGAGCGGATTTGGCGCAGGGAATGGCCGGATTTCCGATTCGCTGCAGACAAGTGGCTTCCAGCGGACGCTGATTCAGAACAACGTCCGCAAGCTGACGGCCCTGATTCGCGGATTGCACAGTCGGCCGCCGCGCTCGACCTGGACCGGCTACCGTGAGGAGGCCGCATCGGCACAGAGCGACGGCGACGCGAAGGCGGAATTCGTGTCGTCGGTCTCCTCCTTGCGTCCGTGGTCGCTGGTCTGGGACCTCGGCTGCAACACGGGACGGTTCTCCCGCATTGCGGCAGAGAACGCGCAGTACGTTGTCGCCGTCGACAGCGATCCGGCCTGCATCGACAATCTGTACCATTCGCTCCGCCGCGAGAAGACGCCGCACATCCTGCCGCTGGTCAACAACCTGGCCGACCCGTCGCCGGCCCTCGGCTGGCGCGGGAAAGAACGCCAGACCTTGCCGGACCGCGGCCGCCCCGAGCTGACATTGTGCCTGGCCCTCGTACACCATCTGGTGATCGGCGCCAACGTGCTGCTGCCCGAGTTGCTCGACTGGCTGGCGGGACTGAACTCGCACCTGGTGATCGAGTTCGTCGACAAAGGCGACGCGATGGTGCAGGCGCTGCTCCGTAACAAGGCTGACCAGTATGCGGACTATTCGCAGCCGGCGTTCGAGCGGGGGCTCGCAGCGCGGTTTGACGTGCTGCGACGCCAGCCGCTTCCCTCACAGACGCGCACGCTGTATTACGCCGCGCCGCGGTGCTGAGCCACGCTGCGGGGCCGCCGCGCCCGATTCAACGACAGAACGGCCGCGGCTTCCCTCGTGCGGAAGCCGCGGCCGTCTGCCGATGATGCGGGCCCGCGTGGACTCGTACTCCGACTACTCGTTTGGATTGAGCAGCTTGGCCGGAGGGACGAATGCGGCGATCTTCCGGAACGCCTCCAGCACCTCTTCCTGCATCTCGGAGACGCAGGTCCCCCCGGGCACGCTGACGTGGATGCCTTTGCTCATGAAGGCGATCGCCTCCATGAGTTCCGTGTCGGCGTCGGCGCCGACGCTCATCGTGTGTACGGTGTAGCCGAGGTCGACGCATTCCCTGGCGATCTTCAACGCGTATTTCTTCTGCGAGTCGGTCGTCGAGTAATCGGCCACGCCGTCGTTGTTGTAATCAAACATATCGCTCCAGCTCCACCCGGCGGGGAGCGTGCTCGACTCACCCGCATCCATCGTGTTCGTGTTGCCGTCGGTCATCAGCAGGATTGTGGGCCGCGCCCCTTCGCGCTTGTAGGTGGTGAGCAGGTTCTTCGCGTCTTTGAGGCCGCCCCCCATGTTCGTGGCATAGGAATAGTGGGCCGCCTGCTTGTGCTCGATGATGTCGCGGATCGCCTGGTAGTCAACGGTGATCGGTTCGGCCGTGATGTCGACCGTGGGCCAGCCGGCGCCGCTCAACGTCTTTTCGACGCGGTGGTTCGTGTCGTAGCTCACCAGCCCCACGTGATCGCCGAAGTTGAGTTCCTCGAGGTAATCGCAGAACAGTTGCTCACCTTCCTTCACCGAGTGGAACGGGTAATGGCGCGTCATCCACAGGTCGGGAGTCTCGTTGTGACCCGACTCGAACCGCATGATGTACTGGATCAGCAACATCAGCCCGAACTTGCGGCGGTATCCCTTGTTGCTCACCTCCGCCTGATAGTAAGAGGTGGACGAAGAACTGTGCTCGCGGCACATGGCAATGAAATTGTCCCAACTGCCGACCGGCCAGGGGTAGGCCACACCTGTCAACCCCAGACCCCGCTTGATGTGGGTGTTGTTGTAGAAGTCGATCGTTTCCCAGACGTCGTCGTCCTTGATCTCGACCTTGGTGATCCGCTGCCCGGCGTTGCCGCCCGAGCCCTGGTACGTGACGTCGTTCCCGCCAGGATACGCGGCCGGCGTAAACGTCTGGTTGGCGCCGTTGGCGAAATACAGCTTCATCTGCTGGAAGTCCGTCGCTGTGTCGTAGTCGTTCGCATGAAACAGGACCTGCGAGGTCATCCATTTGACGGTGACTTCGTTGTCGGTGGTGGGGATTGTGACCCAGTCCGGGACCCAGCCCATATTGCCGTAGACCGGCGAGCCGAGGTCTTCCCAGATCATGTGCATGTTCTCTTCGAGTTCCGCCTGCGGACGATACGCGATCGGATCCGTATATTCGCTGGCGAAATAGCTGTCGAAGTTCATCGACCGGGAGAAGTCGAGCACCGTGACAATGTCGCGGGCTTCCACATACGCGACGGCCTCCACAGTAATGCTGGTGGCCTTGTCTCCGTTGACGCCGGCAAACAGCATCGGGAGTTGGCCGTCCGGTTCGCTGAGGTCGGGGTTGTCGCGGCGGGCCCTGACCTTGACCACGTTCGGCGGGCTGCCGCCCCAATTGATGTGGAATTCGCCCCCCTGCTCGTCATACCAGCGGTGGCCGAACGTCACGTCGACGTCGGGATCAATGTAAATGCCGTTGAGTTCCGCGACCTCGGCGGCCGTCGCGGCCGCCTGCTGCTGGGCATAGAGCAGTACGTTCTGCACGTCATCGCCAGCGTTTTCGATGGAGTACGTGATCTCCATCGCGCCGGCGAGTGCAGCGGCATCGACGCCGTTCTGCATGCGCGTCCTGGTGAGCGAGATCATGCCGATGTCGACCGAGAACGCGACAAACGTCATGCCCGCCATCAGGCAGAACAGTCCCAGGATCATGAAACCGCCACGGCGCCGCGCGCCGCTGCCGTCGTCCTGCCAGAGTCGTTTGCGGAGTGTGTTGCCGATCATGGTGCGTCGCCTTCAGAGATGTGAACCGTGGTGTGGTTGAAATGCGGCCGCGAGGCGTGGTCAATTGACGCTGCCCACGCGCCGGCCCTGCTTGAAGACCATGGAAGCCGAGAGCGTCTGCCCCGCCATGTACTTCAGCGGAAACACGCTGACGTCCTCGTAGGCCACGCTGGCCGACACGCGGAACAGGCCCAGGTAGTTGTCGGGATCCTGCAGGTCGAACGTGTCCCCCTCGTTCGGTCCCGAGGCGTGGGTGATCGCGACGGTGACCTTGTCGCCAGGAATGCCCGATGCGGAGAGGAACGCCTTGATGTCCCGCGCGATTTTCTGGTTGGCCGTCTCGCCGTTCTTGAGGGTCGGCTCGAAGTCCATGGCGGCGAGGCGCCCCCCTTCGCGCACGGCGGCCGCGATGACCGTGCCGTTCGTGAGGGCCGTCCCCAATTCCCACGTCCCGAGGACCATCATCAGGAACAGGGGGCAGAGGACCGCGAATTCGGCCGCGGCGACGCCGCCGCGTTCCGCCCGCGCGTCGCCGGATATGTGTCGGAGTGTCTGCATGGCTGTCGTCATCCAGCGGAAAAGGTCGGTCGCCCGGGTGTGCTATTCGTGCCGCATGACGGACTGTCCCGTCAGGACGAGGCTCGGCCCCTGCCCGCAT
>CAZWGW010000174.1:2989-10963 GCA_964633565.1 uncultured Planctomycetaceae bacterium | reverse complement strand
CCGAAAAACAGGTCGCGGTCGTTGTCCGCGAAGATGTGCGGAATACCCCATGTGTCCCGCTCGATTCGGACAGGAGACCGGACGGGAGCGAGGCAAGTCCCGCCGGCTGACGGGACACGGGCCGCGATCGCTGTGCGCCACCAGTCGTCAAACCCGGTGCGGGTCATGCCGGCGGCGGTGCAGACTTCGGCGATCGAGGCGCCGGCGCCGAGGTGCGTCAGAATCGGGTCTGCGGACATTGACATTGGCGAGGATGCTGGGATTGGGGACCCACAGGGGGCCGGCGGTAAAGTCATGTGACGAGCGGCTTGAAACCGGCCGCCTCGGTCTCTAAATTGAAGTACTGTCCCGGATTGCACCTTTCGACCAACAACTGTCGGAGCCGCGACGACCCGCTGGGGGAATCACCCCAACGGCCGGCGCAATCGGCCCGTACGTTAAAGTGTATTCGTTTTCTTTTCCGGGTGGAGCATCTCCGCCCGTGATGCGTGATCGTTTTTCGTTATCATTCCCATTTTCGTTGTCGCCAATGAGGCAGAAGGGAGCGCGTGCTTGCGCCACCGGGCAGCCTCTGCGGCGGAGGTCTTTCTGATTCTCAGGGGGTTCGATGCAAACTGAGTCGGTGATCCAAATTCGGAACTTATCCAAGGTCTATCGCGATTTCTGGGGACGATCAAAGGTCAAGGCGCTGAACTCCCTCAGCCTTGATGTCAGGAAGGGGGAAGTGTTTGGCCTGCTGGGTCCGAACGGGTCGGGAAAGACGACCACGCTGAAACTGCTGCTGGGCCTGCTGTTTCCGACCGAAGGTGAGGTGACGGTGCTTGGCAAGCCGGCCCACGATGTCACCAAAAACGAACGGATCGGCTATCTGCCGGAGGAGTCGTACCTGTACCGGTTCCTCAACGCCGACGAAACGCTCGACTTCTACGGCCGGCTGTTCGACATGCCGTCGGCCAAACGCCGGGAACGCCGCGACGAGTTGATCAAGATGGTCGGGATCGAAGGGGCGCGTCGGCGTCAGCTCAAAGAGTACTCCAAGGGTATGACCCGCCGTATCGGCCTCGCGCAGGCGCTGATCAACGATCCGGAACTCGTGCTGCTCGACGAACCGACCAGCGGGCTCGATCCGCTCGGGACGCGGGACATGAAAGACCTGATTATCAAACTCCGCGAGCAGGGGAAGACGGTCGTGATGTGCAGCCACCTGCTGGCCGATGTGCAGGACGTCTGCGACCGCATTGCCATCCTGTATGGCGGCGAATTGAAGGTCATCGGCGGTGTGCAGGAGTTGCTGGAGACGACCGACGAGACCCAACTGCTGACGACGTCGCTCAAGGAGGACGCGATCCGTGAGGTTGAGGCCGTCCTCAAAAAGTACGGAGCGTCCCTCAAGAAAGTCGCACATCCCACTTCGACGCTGGAGGAATTGTTCCTGCGGACGGTGAAGGAGAGCCGTGAACGGCCGGGCCGGCGGTTCGCGCCGGGCGAACGCCCCGGTTCGAGCCAGACCGGCGCGGCATGAGCGGCGGCGCCGGGTCCTTCCCGCGTGCCGGCAGCCCGTTTCTCCTTACCTTCCCAAGTCGAGCAATCAGGACGAAGTGTCATGTCCTTCGATGTGAAACCTTATGAAACCGGCGCCGCGCTGTTGCACTGGCTGGTGGTCGCCGGGGCCTGCGCTCTGGTGGCCCTGTTCGTGGGCACGGTCGTGGCGCTGTTGACGCAGGGGACCCGCGGTCCGCGCCTGGTCGTCGACACGTTGCGCCGCGGTCTGATCGATCTGACGCAGTTGTCGGCGCGGCGGATCCTGGCCCTGGCCGGGCTGGCGGTCAAGGAAGCCATGCACCGCAAGGCGCTGTACGTCCTGTTCGTGCTGGCGATACTGTTTGCCGCGGCAAACCTGTTCCTGCGGACGCCGTCCGAAGACCTTCCCGCCAAACCGTACGTGAGCTTTGTGCTCACGGTCATCCGGTGGGTCCTGATCCCGGTGGCGCTGCTGCTGTCGTGCTGGGGACTGCCGGCGGATATCAAGGACCGCTCACTGCACACCGTCGTGACGAAACCGGTACGGCGCAGCGAGATTGTGATCGGGCGCATTCTCGGCTACGCACTGGTGACGACGTTTGTCCTGGCGATCGTTGCGCCGCTGGGACATCTGTGGATCGTCCGCGAAGTCCCGCCGGCATCAAAATCGCAATTGACCAGCCGCCGACCGATTTACAGCACCAGATTCAGTTTCATCGACCGCGACGGCAGGACGGGGAAGGACGAGTCCGGGAAGGAGGTGGGAGGGGTCAATACGGGGGACATCTGGCAGTTCCGCGAGTTCATTGAGGGGCAGACGAAGGCCCGGGCCGTCTGGGACTTTTCGGGGCTGCAAAGGCCGGCCGTCACACAGCAGGACCAGCTTCAGTTTGAGTACAGGATGGAGGCGTTTCGGACGTACAAGGGGAATATCGACGAGGGAGTGCGGTTCCGGCTGACATTGGTGAATGAAGCCAGAAAGCTGCGCATCCCGTTTCCGCAATCCGGCGCGGGCCTGGAGATCCAGGAGTTCGCCGCGGAACGAAAATCGAGTCAGCAGGCGGAAAAGCTGCCGATCATCACGATCCCGCGCACGCTGACGGTGAGGCCCGGATCGGGGGCCGAAGGGCCGACCGTCGACCTGTTCAACGACCTCGTTTCGGATGGCAACCTGAGGGTTGAGGTGAGCTGCGAGGACGCACAGCAGTTCGTCGGGGCGGCACATCCCGACCTGTTCATCCGGCTGCCGGACGCGGCGTTCCATGTGGGCTACTACAAGAACGTGTTGGCGACCTGGTTGATGGTCCTGCTGGTAATCATGATCGGCACGTCCGCGAGCTGCTTCCTGAAGGGTCCGGTGGCGACGTTGCTGACTTTCGGGCTGGTGATCCTCGGCCAGCCCCTGCGGGCCTATATGGAGGAGCAGTTGGCGCAGTTTTTCAACCCGGAGACGAAAGGGCAGGTGCTGGGGGGCGGGACGCTGGAGTCGTTCTACCGGATGGTCACGCAGATGAATCAGATGTCCCCGCTGCCGGACAACGCCGCGACCGATTTCATCAAGTGGTGCGACACCTGGATCTTCAACGGCCTGGGGATCGTGCAGAATATCATTCCGAACTTCACTCACTACGACACGTCGGTCTACGTGGCCAACGGCTTTGACGTGCCGTGGAGCGACGCCGGACCGGCCATCCTGCCGAGCATCCTGACCACTCTGGGATTTTTCATTCCTTGCGTCATTCTCGGTTGTTTCAGCCTGCAATTGCGGGAACTGGAGGCAAAATGAGGCACCTCACTTCAAGGCAGCGGCAACTGGTCTATCTGGCGGGGATTCTGGTGCTCATGGTGCCGATCATCTGGCTCGGCGTCCCGACGACCAGCCAGGGATCGGCGTGGGGAGTCATCAGCCAGAAGCGGATCGATTACGGTCTCGGCGAGCCCAGCCTGGGAAACGTCGACCCGGCCAGCTCGACGATGAACCTGGTGCTGCTCGGGATGCGCGGAGTGGCGGCCAACCTGCTGTGGATGGATGCGGAAGACCAGAAGAAGAAAAAGGAATGGTCGCAGCTCGACTCGACCGTGGAGTCCATCATTCTGCTGCAGCCGCACTTTCAGGCCGTCTGGAAGTTCCAGGCCTGGAACCTGGGTTACAATGTGTCCGCGGAGTGCGACGCGGTCGCGGACCGCTGGTTCTGGGTCAAGAAGGGCATGAAATTCATGATCCGGGGGACCGAACGGAACAGGAGTGTCCCGGAACTCTATCATGACACGGGCGATTTCTTCGGCAAAAAGGTCGGCCGCTCGGACGAGAAGCGTGAATTCCGCGAATTCTGGCGGCACGATCCGGATACGGACCGCTGGCAGGGCGGGACCGACGAGGAGATCAATCCCGACAAGCTGGACGACAACTACCTGGTCGCACGCGACTGGTACCAGAAGGCCAACAAGGCCTCGAAGGTGAAAGGGGTGGAGCAGCACAAGATGGCGGCCCCTCTGTTTGAGTCCTATCCCACCCGGTCGCTGATGGATTACGCCGCGGCGATGCAGGATGAGGGGGTCTTCGGCGAGCGGTCGCGCGAAGCCTGGTCGTCGGCCTACGACGAATGGACGGGGACCTACGGCCATACCGAATTCGATACGCCCGGCGGCAAGATCACATTCGAGGCGACGGAGGACGAATTGGCGAAAATGTCTGAAGTGGACAAGGTCCCGCCGGACCAGAAGGTGTATTGGCAGGACCGCTATCAGAATATGGTCAATTACCGGTACTGGAAGTTGCGCTGCGAGGCCGAGCGGTTCTCCGACATGGCCGACGCGCGGCGGGCGTTCGCCCTGGGACGCAAGCTGTTCCGCGAGGACCAGGAAATGGTCGAGGCGCAGAAGACGCTCTATGAGGGTCTCGAAAAGCTGCAGCGTGTGGCGGATCATTACCGCAAACCGCCTCCCGACAACCACAGCGCCCTGCTCACCGACGATGACGAACTGGTCGAGCAGGTGATCAAGGCGATTCTGATCTGGCAGCACATTACGCGCGACGTGCTGCGCGAGCCGATCCCGGAAGAGTTCCCGCTGGACGAAGTGTGGAATGATCCGCTCCTCGAGCCAACGCGAAACAGCCTGACCGAACAGTTCCAGCGCTGGCAGGGGCAGGGTGTGAGCATCGGCGACGGATGACCAGCGCCACGCGAATCTCGGCCGTCGCGGCCCGCGAAGTGCTCGACAGCCGCGGCAGGCCGACGGTCGAGGTGCAGGTGTCATGCGGGCACGCGATCGGCCGCGCGATCGTTCCCAGCGGAGCCAGCACCGGCCGCTGGGAGGCCCTTGAGTTGCGCGACGGCGATCCCCGCCGCTTCGCGGGCCTGGGAGTGCGGAAGGCCGTCGAGCATGTAAACCGTGTCATTGCTCCGGCCGTCGCCGGACGCGACGCGGCCGACCAGTCGGGGCTGGACCTTGAACTCTGTGCGCTGGACGCCACGAACAACAAGTCCCGATTGGGGGCCAATGCCCTGCTGGGCGTGTCGCTTGCGGCGGCGCATGCGGCGGCAGCCGCGCGCGGTCTCCCCATGGTCCGTCATCTGCGCGATCTGTGGCTCCAGACGCTCTCGAACTCGTCGCCCCCTGCCGGGCACGTCGCGGGCGGCATGTCGCTGCCGCTCCCCATGGTGAACATGATCTCGGGCGGCCGTCACGCCGGCGGGCAGCTCGATTTCCAGGACTACCTGATCCTGCCGGTCGGCGCCGCATCATACCGCCAGGCGCTCGAATGGACCTGCGCCGTCTACCGCGCTCTCGGCCGGCAATTGCAGGCTGCCGGCTTCGAAGGGGTCCTCGTCGGCGATGAAGGGGGCTTTGGACCGCGGCTTCCCGACAATGAAGCCGCGTTCGACATCCTGGCGTCCGCCGTGAGCGCCGCGGGCCTGCGCCCCGGCACGGACGTCGCCCTGGGCCTCGACGTCGCTGCGACTCATTTCTACCTGAATGGCGAATACCGGCTGCACTGTGAACAGGGGCGCCGCCTGGGTTCGGGGGGCATGGTCAACCTGCTGGCTGGTTTTGCGGATCGCTACCCGATCGTCAGCATCGAGGACGGACTCGCCGAAGATGATTGGGAGGGGTGGGAATTGCTGACGCACACGCTGGGAGATCGCGAGCAGCTCATCGGCGACGACCTGTTCACGACGAATGTCGCGCGGATCCGCGACGGAGTTGCGCGGAGCGTCGCCAACTGTGTCCTGATCAAGCTCAACCAGGTCGGTACGCTGTCCGAAACGCTCGAAGCGCTGAGCGTGAGCATCCAGTCCGGATATCGCACCGTGGTCTCGGCGCGCAGCGGTGAAACGGAAGATACCACGATCGCGGACCTCGCGGTGGCGACCGGAGCGGGACAGATCAAGATCGGCTCGGTGGCCCGCAGCGAGCGCCTGGCGAAATACAATCAGTTGTTGCGACTTGAGGAGTTGCTGGGGGAGGAGGCGCCGTTCGCCGGTGGGGCGGCCCTGAATTGTCCGATGCCGGCCGCGGCCCCCCCGAGGCGGACCGGGGCGCCCTGATTGAGCGGTGCCGCGATCCGCACCACACAGTGGCTCCAATCGGAATCGCTCGCGAGAGCGCGCTGCAACTCGTGTGCGCGGGCGGCAGTCGGGCAGAATGCGAACAAGGACGGTCCCCAGGAGGTCTGTCCCACACCCGGGATGCCCGCGGCCCTGAACCACTCCGACAGTCGCGCCATGCGCGGCTCCGCGAACACCCCCCCCTGGACCGGGGCGAAATAAGAGCCCACCGTCCATCCAAACTCGAATACCGCGGCGCTGAACGCCGCGAAATCCGCGGCGAGTACGGCCGGCAGGAGTTCCCGGAGCACGACAGCGCACAACCGGTTCGTGACGGCGATCGGCATCGGAGGGAGCCGTTCGAATGCCGCCTGTTCGACGATACCGCTGACTCCCGCCGCAGTCGAGGGGGTGATCACCAGGCACCGCCACGATTCCGGAACGGCCGCGCGGGATGCCAGCGCACCGATTTCATCCGGTGCGGCCTTTCCTGCGTCGACGATGAGCCCTCCCAGGGCGAACCCGTGGCTGCCGACGGCGGAGCGTCGTCCCCGCTCGACGCGCCGTGCCAGTTCCAGTGCGTCGCAACCTGCTTCGCCGGCCAGGTGCGCGAGACCGCGTGCGACGGCCAGCGCCAATTGCGTTCCCGATCCGAACCCGGCGTGTCGCGGTAGAAACTCGATCAACTCCAGCCGGCACGGCGGCACCGTGCGCGGCGAATGTTCGCGGTAACGCTCGACAATCCGGACGACTCGCGGAGTTTCTGCACCTGCGATCAGAAGATCGACGTCGTCGGGGGCGACGTTCACGACGCAGCGCGGCTGGTCAATCATCATTCCCACGCCGCCAAACTGCCGCCCGGACGAGGGACGTACGGCCAGCGGACCAAAATGCAGCCGTGCGCCGGTCGTGATCGTAATGCCCTGGTTCATGTGGTTGAATGATAGCCGGAACGCCCGGTCGTCACGACACTGCGGCGCCGGGCGGCCGTGACTCCGCGACATGGCGCGCGAGCAACTCAAACGCTTCAGACTCGCGCGGACCGGCGGTCTTGTCGACAATCACGCGCAGTGCGCCAAGCTGCGAGCGCACTTCCTCGAACGGCAGCAGGTGCAGCCGCGTGGCCAGGATGGCAGCTTCGAGGACGGCGTGTTTCGCGCGGTTGAACCCGAAGAAGTCTCGCAGTCGGCCGGAGTGGACGACTTCGGCTTCAATCTCGGTCCGGTCCCGCGCGTCATCGACCGACGTCACGCGAAACTCGTACCACCGGCACGCGTCCGCCAGCACCGCCCCGTCGACGGCGCAGGCCGGGAACGTTGCCGGCGTTTCGTCGAGCCGGCCGATGGCGGCACGCGCCAGCAGCAGCACGTCGTCTGCGACATGGAAGACGCCGCACCGGTCGCGCGCCAGGTTGGCGTATGTGGTCGACGTTCGAAAGGGGCGCAACCGCAGGCGGGTCAGCGTTTCATCCACGATCGGTCCCATGGGCGCGACGTTGATGCTGCCGTCGAGATTGCGCGTCGTCACGATGCCTTCCAGGATCAGCGGCATAGGGGCCCTTCGTCATGACTGCTGGCTGCGGAGCCGCCCGACGACGCCCGATATCCTCTGCACGGCATCGTCGATCTCCTGTTCCGTGTTCTCGCGCCCCACACTGAACCGCAGCGTTGACCGATGCACTTCCGGCGGGCACTGCATGGCCATGAGGATCGGCGCGGGTTCGGCCGATCCGCTGGCGCAGGTGCTCCCCAGCGAGCAGCAGACCCCCTGCAGGTCGAGCGCCACGAGCAGCGCGTCGCCGTCGCAGCCAGGGAAGGCGATACTCAGCGTGTTCGGCAGCCGATGGGCCGTCGATCCGTTCACCACGACCGGGCGGCACCGCTCGCGCAACCCCGCCTCCAGT
>CAZWGW010000174.1:0-2979 GCA_964633565.1 uncultured Planctomycetaceae bacterium | reverse complement strand
CCAGTCGGTCCCGCAGCATCGTCATGAGCTGCGTCCACTCGTGTCGCGCCGCATGCCACAGTTCGCGCGCGCGCGCCATACCGACAGCCAGCGCGACGCACTCCGTCCCCGGCCGCCGCCCCGTTTCCTGATGCCCGCCGTACTGCGTGGCGGCCAGCGCCGTCCCCTCGCGGACGAGCAGCGCCCCGATGCCGCGCGGGCCGTGAAACTTGTGCGCGCCGAGCGCGAGCGTGGTGGCGCCGAGCGCGTGAAAGTCGACGTCGATCTTTCCCACCGCCTGAACCGCATCGATGTGCAGCGGCACACGATGTTCGCGACAGAGCGCTGAGAGCGGCCCGAGGTCCTGAACGGTGCCGGTTTCATTATGTGCGAGCAGGATCGTGGCGAGCTTCAATTCGTCCCAGGTGAGCCCGTTCAATTGTTCCTGGATCAGCCGCCCCTCGCGGTCGAGCGCCAATGTCATGCGCCGCCAGCCGTGCGATTCGAGTACGCGTACGCTCTCTTCCGTCGTCGGATGTTCTCCGGGAGGCAATGCGACGCCCCCCGTGCGACCGCCGGCCAGACCGAACAGCGCCATGTTCGACGCCTCGGTGCCGCCGCTGGTGAAGACGACCCCCCTGGGGGTCGCGCCGAGGATGGCCGCCATACAGTCGCGGGCCGATTCGAGGGCCTGCCGCGCCCTGCGTCCCGCGGCGTGCCGGCTGCCGGGGTTCGCGTAGGCGTCGCGGAAAGCGCGGTCCATCGCCTCGACGACCTCGGGGCGCGGCCGCGTCGTGGCGTTGTTGTCGAGATAGATTTCGCTCAGCGCTCCCATCGTCTCAATTGTCTCGCAGGTCGACGCCAATGGTTGCGAGATCATTCCAGCGGTCGACCGATTCGTTCGCCGTCCAGGCCATCCCCCGCAGCAGCAGCACGCGGAACAGCGGGTCGTCGAACGTCCACGAATAGTGTCCGAGGATCGATACGAACACCCTCCCTTGCCCCGGTTCGTGCGTCCAGAACAGCGGCTGCGGCTGACCCTCTTCGTCGCCGCTGGCCAGGGCATCGATGTCCCCGCTGCTTCCGGTCAGGTTCCAGTAGCTTTCATCCAGAAACTCGACGCGCCGGAAATTCCGCGTGATGGGATTCCGGTCGTCGCGGTCGAACACCAGATCGACCGGCCCGTGGCGGAACTTCGCTCCCGGTCCCCATGCCAATCCGATCCGCTTCGCAAAGTCCTCACCGCCGTCCACGGCCCAGTGAATGTACGCCAGGCCGCCGCCGCGCGCCAGATAGGCGTCGATCTGCGCCGCCTTGTCGTCGTTCCATGAACCATGTTGATAAAACACAATCACGTCAGCGGTCGCGAATTGTTCGCTCGACGGCCACTCCCATGCCGTGTCCACAGCGACGTTTTCCGCCATGCCGAGCAGCGTCCGCCAGGCGCGCTGCCAGGCCGGGTAGTCGTGTTCGCCCGGTCCGTGGTCCTTCGGTCCGGCCACCAGCACGACGTTCATCCGCCGCGACGTATCGATCATCGCCGGAGCGCCCGCCAGCACGGTCTCGACGTCCCGCCGCGTCCGCAGGGGCGGGGTTCCCATCAGGTCCCGCGGCATCGTCGGCGCCGGGAGCAGCAGATAGGTCAGCACGTCGCGCACCCGCTCCGCTCCAATCGTCTTCGTCAGCCCTACCGGCATGATCGAGGTGGACTGTGGCACAAGTGTCTCCACGTCCCCACGCGTCACGATCGTCTCGACCCCCTTGGTGTCGCCGATGCGGAGGTTTTCGCCGTCCGACTTGACGGCCCCGGTCAGCACACGACCATCTGTGAGGGCGACCGAGTAGGACACAAAGTCCGGGTTGAGCGCATAGTTCGGCAGCGTCACATCGCGCAGGACGGACGCATAGTCACGATGCACCAGGTTCGACAAGTCAGGTCCGATCCGCCCCCCTTTGCCGCGGACGGAGTGACACTTGCTGCACTGCGCCTGCTCGCCGAAAAAGAGCTGCCGGCCCCGTTCCCAACTCCCCCCCGCCAGTTCGGAAGGAATCGCCGGGGTTGCGTTGTCCGCAGTCGCCACTTGTTTCGCCCACGGCACGAAACACCGCCGCAACGGCAGCGCGCGGGGCCGGTCGTCCTCGCTGGTGTGCCACGTCAGTGACAGTTTCGGCTCGTCTCCGCCGGTCTCCAGATCAACCGTCAGCGGGAACCAGCGTCCGTTGTTCGTGCCGGCAGCGAGTCGCAACGTGCTGGTCCGGCCATCGCCCGATCGTTCGACCGTGAGGCCCGCTTCTCGCGGCACGCCGAGATTGATGGGCCGGTCCGCTGCCACCACCACGGAGACTTCTTCTGGCGGCCATTCGTAATCAAGCTGTGAACCCGGCTGAACGGCCGGACGCAGCATGTCCTGCAGGTCGAGCTGGAACGAGAGCGACAGCATCCCCTGGGTACGCAGCAGTTCGCGGAACCGGTCGTGGTCGGCGCTCCCCTGTGTCAGTTCGCGTGCGACGGCCAGGTCCGGATGCGGCAGCCAGCCTGACCACTCACCCTTGCCGTCGGTCGCGGTCCATTCGGCAGAGGCGCCGGTGAGTGCGTAGTCAACCTCAACGATGGCATCCTGTCGGACAGTTGCCGGAACGGTCTCCCGTTCCGCGCCGCGCCACGACAGGCGGACCGCATAGTGCACGGCTGCCGGGTGCGGGTCGGTGACCAGCAGCAGCGTGCGCCGGTCCGGCGTCAGTTGAACGGAATGGACGACAAGAGACTCTCGCGGCGCCTGCAGTTGCTGCGCGACGACCGCATAGCCGGGCCGCTTCACCTCATACCGGTCGCCCGCGCGGACGTACGGCCCGTACGTGAGGGCGATCGATTCGCCAATTCCGGTCAGTTGCGCCGGATCGAGTTCCCGATCAAAGGCAATCCGCACCTCGGTCGGCGATGCGGCCCCGACGGCCGTCGGCTGCGGGACGTCCGGAGCGGCGTACTTCACCTGGTAGAGC
>CAZWGW010000173.1:0-10971 GCA_964633565.1 uncultured Planctomycetaceae bacterium | reverse complement strand
CGCCGGCGGCGTTGAGCGCCTCCTGGATGTCGCCCGGTTCGAGAATGTTCCAGTTGGTTTGCGCGTGGTGCGCCCAGACGCCCGCGAAGAAATCGGCCTGCAATTCGAGCCGGACGGACAGTGCGTTGTACTCCTCTTCACTCAATTGGGAGCGCAAGCCGTGGACGTTGTCGGTAATCCCGAGCTGCTTCTGCACGTGATGGCCGATCTCGTGCGCAATCACGTAGGCCTGTGCAAAGTCTCCCTGCGCGCCGAGCCGTTCCCTCAGTTCCTGAAAGAACTCCAGGTCGAGGTACACCTTCTCATCCGCCGGACAGTAGAACGGCCCCGAAGCGGCGCTCGCAAAGCCGCAGGCGGAATCGACCGTGCCGGAAAAGCGGACCAGCGTCGGTTCGCGATAAGCGCGCCCCGCCTCCGAAAAGAGCTGGCCCCACACGTCCTCCGTATCGGCCAGCACGACCGCGACGAACTCGGACAGTTCCTGCTGCTCCGGACTGAGCACCACGCCTGCGCCCGGATCACCGACATTGGCCGCCGGGTCATTGCCGACCTGCTGCAGCAGTTGCTGTGGATCGGCCCCCAGCAGCACGAGCAGCAGCAGGATGACGATGCCGCCGATGCCGCCCCCCAGCGCCAGGGTCCGCGGCCGCCCGGGACCGCGGACTTCGATGTTCTCACTCTGACGTCGCCCTTTCCAGCGCATGGCGTACTCCTGCCGGGATGGCGCATCCGGTGCGATGATGTTCCGGCAGTCGTTGCCAACACGCTCCCCTGCGGGTCGCGGCCAAACGAATTGTGATTCAGAACTCGACGCCGTATTTCTGTGTCATGGTCCGGCGGATGGCGGCCGTGGCGTCGTCCAGTTCCTTGGCGCTTTCAAAACGCATCTTCGTCGCCACGGACTTCTCCTGGCGGTCGATCTGGCTTTTGGCCAGTCCGCCATTGGTGTAACTGTAGTATCCGTACCCGTTGCCGTAGCCGGAATAGGAATATCCCGTATAGACCGCCGACTTGCGCACACCGGCGCTGACGTTGGCGTTCTTTTCGGCCAGCGACATGGCGCGGAATGTTTCGGCCACCTGGGCGCCCCATCCCAGCAGGTCTTCGTCGACGTTGAGGATAGGCAGCGCGTCGACCTTGCGTCCATAGCGCTCCATCCACACGGCGTGATTGTCACGCTCGTCCTTGAGTGTCTTGCGCAGACCGTCAATCAGCGATGCGACCGACTTGTAGTACGCCTGCGACGTCTTGACATAGTCGGGCGTGCCGGCCTCCACCGGTTTCACATCCTTAAGATCGCTGAATTTCGTCGAGGGAATCTCCAGCAGGCTGCCCACCCGCCGCAGCCCCTCGTTCGTCAATTCACCCGTCAGGACGATCGCCTTGTCTTCCAGAGAGAACGACCACTTGTCGAGTTCTCCCAGGTGGCAGTCGAACCTGTCCAGCGCCTCAAGCACCAGCGGCTTGGCGAACATCCCCAGCGGCTTGACACTCTGCCCGAAGTCGATCTGCACCTTGCCGTCGATCTTCGAAGCCACGCTCAGCGTGACAGTCATCCCCCGGATGCTGCCGATGATCGGCAGGAACTGATTCACCCGGGCCGCGTCGCCGCCGAGTGCCTGCGACTCGGTCAGCGATTCATGCAGTTTGTGCGGCTGGGGCATATCGGCGAGGTCCACCGCCAGCACGACCTGCGTACTCGGACCGGCCAGGTTGGCCGCCGTTTGCAGATAGTCCGACAACTCGACACTCTGATTCTTCTGGCTGAATTCCACCCAGCGCGACACGAACTGCCGGTTGGACGGCCGCAGGATACCGAGTGTCTGCTCGCCGAGTTCCACGAAGTAGGCGTCGCTCGGCGCCCAGGCGGATTCCGCGCCGTTGACCGTGTCAAGGTATCCCCCCTCGGCCCGCGCGATGGCCGTCATGGGGAACTTCTCGGACAGTTCCACCACCGCCAGTTCCCAGGTCGGGGCCAGTTCGGAATTCGGATCAAGCTGCGCCCCGATCGCGACCCGGGTGGCCTCGGGAGGAATCATGAGGGGACGCTGACCGTATTCCATCGCCCGTTTCTGCTTCCAGCCCCCAGCCTGCGCGGCGTCGGTGTTGAGCAGGTTGGCGGCATCGATTACGACAAGGGCGTTGGCGCCGCGCGGCAGTTGCTTGAGCAGATCGTCATTTCTCCCCTGTCCGAACGCGGGGGGGCCGGAGACAATCAGGCCGATGGCGGCAACGAGACCGAGACACGTAGGGTGTGTGTGGGGGTACATGATCTTACCTGCTCCGAGACGTGATATCGTGGTGCAACGTCAGATTCCGCGATCCGGAATTAGACCAGAGAAGGGGGGCCATTTTCCACTGTGCCAGTCCGCACGAGTCCGCGCGCCGTAAGTCCTGCCTGCACGGGCTTCCGATCCGTGTGATTCCGACATGTCCCAGAGTAAGCCCCACTCGCCGCCGCTCCCCTCGCCCCGCTCGCGGCGACGCCGCCTGCTGCGCGGAATCGCCGTTTACGTCCTGACGCCCTATCTGGTTGTGACCCTGATCTTTGCCGCGCTCCAGCGGAAATTTCTCTATCCGGCGACGCGCGAGGCTGACCTCCGCGCCGCCTCGGCCGGGCTCGATCCACAGAAGGCTTCCGATATCGAATTGCACGCGGCCGGAGGCCTGACGCTGCACGGTTGGCATTTCCTGGCGCAGCCCGCCGATGCGACTTCGGCTCAGCGATTGCTCGTACTCTATTTTCCCGGAAACGCCGGCAATCGCCGGGACCGCATCCTCGATTGTCGCGAGTTCGCTCGTCTGGATTGCGACGTGCTGCTCTTCGACTACCGCGGCTATGGCGACAACGGCGGCTCACCGACGGAAGAACGGCTCGCCGTGGACGCACGCCGTGCATGGGTTTACGCGCTGCAGGACCTGTTCGTCCCTCCCGAGCGGATCGTCATCTTCGGCGAGTCGCTGGGGGGCGCGGTCGCGGTTCGCCTCGCGGCCGAAATGAGCGATGCCGGCACTCCCCCCGCCGGCCTGGTGCTCAATTCCACGTTTGCCTCGCTGCCGGAGACCGTGCGCTGGCACTTTCCGGCGTTCCCGTTTCAGTTCCTGCTGCTGGACCGCTACCCCTCTGTCGACCGCATTCCGCACGTCACCTGCGCGCTGCTGCAGTTCCACGGAACGGACGACGAATTCGTGCCCCTGGCGCATGCGCGGCGATTGTTCGACGCCGCGCCGGAGCGGTCGGCCGACGGGGTGCCGAAACAGTTCATCAGCATCGAACAGGGGACTCACAATGCGCTCCCGGTGAACATGGTCGAGGAGGAATTGGCTGCGTTTCTCGCGCGGGTGCGCGAAACCATCCCCTGATTTTGAGGAGCCCGGCTCCCCGGTTACCCCCCCACACGAAAGCGGCGGACGAATTTCAGCCGATCGGATACCGGCCGACGGAGTGGCCGTGGCCCTCGTTCGGCAAAGCCGGCTTTCTCTCGAAGCGTCAGAACCCCAGCCCGATCCCGTTCAGCACCCCCGTGCCAACGGTCCCGTCCTTGATTTCGAACATGGACGGAAACGTGCGTGCCAGCTTCCTGTTGGCGGCCGGACAGTACTGCCGGCTGTTCCCCTCGATGGCGGCGACCGGCGCGATCCGCGCCGCCAGGCTCGCCGAGTGCAGAAACGAGTAACCGGGGCACGTCAGGTCCTGTACGCACAGGAACATGCCGAATTTCTGGGCGGCGGCCGCCGCCAGGAGCGCTTCCGTCTGCCCCTTGCACGCCTTGAGTGCCACGCCGGTGTAGCCCTGCTCGCGGGCCAGCAACAACGCTTCGTAGCTGATCAGCGACTCATCGATCACGATCGGTTTCAGTTGAGCGGCCTCGTGCATCTTGTTCTCGGGATGGGCCGACAGATCGCGATGCGTCGGCTGCTCGATGTACTGGATGCGGTCGTACGCGGCCGGCGCCTGCTTCCTGACCTGCTGCAGGAACTCCAGCACGTAGTCGACATTGGCGCACTTCTCGTTGAAGTCGGTCGAATACTGCCAGGCCTTGCAGCCGCGTCTGGCCTGCGCCTCCGCCGCGACCCTGTCGACCGCGATCACGCGGTTCACGTCCCAGTCGAGGTCGTCGCCGTTCAGTTTGATCTTCAGATGGGTCAGCCCGTCGGCAATGATCCACTCATCCAGCGATTCCGGCAGCTTGTCGCCGATCGGCTTCGTCACCTCCGCCCGCGTCAGCGGGTCGATCGCTCCCACCAGATGATACAGCGGGATGCGGGGCTTGGGATCGCGCAGCGTGTAACGGTCGAGATACTCACCCTTGAACTGGTCGTCGAGGTATTCGGACAGGTCGTGCCGCATGTACTTGTCCGAGAGCCCGTTGTAGCTGTTGATTTCGTTGGCACGTCCGAAGGCGTCGTGAATGGCGGCGTCGAGCGGGCTGGCGGCAACGAGTTGCGCGAGCGGCGGGATCGGCTCCGGCAGGCCCAGCCTGGCGGCGATCGACTTGCCGAGGTGCGCATACTCGGCTGACATCTCGAACACCATATCGATCGGATGGGCGAACTCGTCGAAGGCGTCGGTGAGCCGCACGACCGCCTCGGCGTATTCCATCATTGCCCGTTCGGTCTGGTCCGGCTCGATCCTGTCAGTCGGCCAGGCCCAGATGTTGCCCACCGGCATGCTCCCCACTCCGACCGCGTGCTTTTTCCCGCGCGTCTCCACGGTGACGCTGACGTTCATCAGCCGGGAAGTGCTCATGACCCGTCCGCCAAACTTGAGCGGCGTCCGGAACGGGCAGGGTTCAAACGTGAGCACCGCTTCCAGGACGCGGATGTCGGACGACTTGTTGTTCGGCATGACCTTTCGCGGGTCAATGGTGAATACGGGGCCTCGGCGAGACTCGTCACGATTCTAGCCGCGGAATTGTGCTGGATTCAAGAACGGCGCGGCCGCGGCGGCGTCGAAACCCGGATTCCGACGCGTAACGGGCACCGGCGACCCGGTGTCGTGGATTCACTGCCGCCAATCGTGGTAGCATCCGCCCTGTCCCGGTCCAGGTACACGCCACGCGGAGGTGTACGATGCATCCAGCGCTGCAGCACAACCTGTTTCTCGTGAAGGAACACGTCGGCATGTTCAAGGCGGCGAACAACTACGACGTCTATGACCCGGCGACCGGTGAAGTGCTGCTGTGGTGCCGTGAACCGCGGCTGGGGGCGATCTCGAAGCTGCTGCGATTCACCGACTACAAGCGGATGACCCCCTTTCATATCGAAGTCACCACGCCCGACGGCGCGCCGGTGCTGCAGGTGCGCCGCGGCATTTCGATCTTCCTGTCCAAGGTCGACGTGTTCGACGAAGAAGAAGAACGCGTCGGCGGTTTCAAGCAGAAGCTGTTTTCGATCGGCGGGGCCTTCAGTGTTCTGGGTGCGGACGACCAGCCGTTGTGCGACCTCAAGGGGAAATGGACGGGCTGGGACTTCAAGTTCGCTCGTGGCGACGTCGAATTCGGCCGGGTGACGAAGAAATGGCAGGGGCTGGGACGGGAAATGTTCACCAGCGCCGACAACTACATGCTCCAGATCTCCGACCAGGTGCCGCCGGACAACCCGATCCGCATCCTGGTCATGGCCGCCGTCTTCTGCATCGATATGGTGTTGAAAGAAGCATGATCCATCAGCCCAGTTCGGCGATGGGAGCGCCGCTTTCCAGCAATGCCACCGGCCTCCCCGCGAAATCGACCAGCGTCTGTGCCGGATCGATCTCCAGGTGCCGGTAAATCGTCGCCATCAGGTCCTGCGGCGTGCATGGTCGCTCGAGCGGATATTCCGATCTGCTGTTAGTGGCGCCAACGACCTGCCCCGTCCGCAGTCCGCCGCCGGCAATGAAGGCCGTGAACGCATTCGGCCAGTGGTCTCGCCCGAGGCCGATCTGGTTCGAAAAATTCGTGGGGGCATGCGTCACGCGCGGCGTGCGGCCGAATTCGCCGCACGCAATCACCAGCACCTTGCGGTCGAGGCCCCGCTCGTACACATCGTCGATCAGCGCGGAGAGTGCCTGGTCCATCTGCGGCAGGCGTTCCCGCTGGGCGTAGTCGAGATGGAATGCGCCGGCATGGTCGTCCCAACTGAAGTGTTTGGTCGTGTCGTTGGGGGCCGTGGCGTCGATGTTGATGACGGCAGCGCCGGCCTCCGCGAGCCGGCGGGCCAGCAGGCAACTCTGCCCCCAGCGGTGACGTCCGTACCGGTCGCGGACCGCGGCGTCTTCGCGACTCAGGCTGAACGCATCGGCGACGCGCGGGCTGGTAAGCATGCTGTATGCCGCGCCGCGGAACTCGTCGACCGCCTCCAGCGACTGCCGCTGGTCGAGGTCGCGGCGGAAACGGACGAACTGGGCGACCAGGCCCTTGCGGTCGTCGATACGCTTGTTGTCGATTCCCGTGTCCAGCGTGAGATTGCG
The DNA here is from genome assembly GCA_964633565.1 of uncultured Planctomycetaceae bacterium. Taxonomy (GTDB): domain Bacteria; phylum Planctomycetota; class Planctomycetia; order Planctomycetales; family Planctomycetaceae; genus CAZWGW01. Next base: position 4,520 of record CAZWGW010000173.1, on the reverse strand, counting down.
CGGCGCGTCGTCGGCGGCGGACGGGTCGCCGGTTTCGAACGCCTTGTGCGCCACGCCCAGATACACCGGGCGCGTCATGAACGGGGCCTTCTGCACGCCGACGTAGTGCGGCAACCCGTCGGCGCGCGGCGCACGCAGGCGGCTGGCGACCATGCCGAAGTCCGGATGCTGTGAAAAGGCAGTTGACGTGGGATCGGCCACCGCCGGCGTCTTCCCGGTCAGCATTTCGATGCTGCCGTCGTTGTGCGACGACATCGTGTGATGCAGTGAGCGGACCAGGGAGAAGCGGTGAGCGCGCTGTGCCTGCAGCGGCAGGTACTCGCAGATCTCAATGCCCGGGACGTTCGTGCGGATCGGACTGAGCGGGCCGCGATACTCCACGGGAGCATCGGGCTTCATATCCCAGGTTTCAAGCTGGCTCGGACCGCCCCACATCCAGAACAGGATCACCGAGGTGTCCGGGTCACGATTGGCGGCCGATGCGCGGCGTGCGAGCAGTTCCGGAAGCGTGAGGCCGCCCAGCGCCAAGACCCCGACGCGGAGGAACTCGCGGCGCGGCATTGGTCCGGGACATGCTGGCGACGGCATCAATCTTTCCTCGCACTCAGGCGGAGCCGGCGTATTATGGCCCATCGGGTCATTTCTGCAAAGACAGGGCAAATACCGACGGATTGGCGCATGTTGACCGCCCACGGATGCCCGGACACGACCCGCGCTCCAGCCTGGCGTGCAACCACTCGAAGCGGGTATTAGAGTGACATCGGGCTGAGAGACGAAGAGCAAGCGGCATGACATTGCCCTGGAACGCCCGCGGATTCACAGTTGCCTTCAGCCTTGCCTGGTGCTGCGCGTGCGCGGCAAACCCGCCCGAAGCGGTTCGCGTAGCGACGTTCAACTGCTCGCTCAATCGCAGTACCTCCGGCGAGCTGGTCCGCGATCTCGAAGCTGGTTCCGATCCGCAGGCGCGGCAGGTGGCGGAGATCATTCAGCGGGTTCGGCCGGACATTCTTCTGCTCAAGGAATTCGACTTCGACGCCGAAGGGGTGGCGGCGCGTCAGTTTCAGGAAAAATACCTGGCCGTCGGACAGAATGGTTGCGAACCGTTGTCGTTCATGGCGCGCTTTACGGCGCCCGTGAATACGGGGGTCCCCAGCGGCCTCGACCTGGACCGGGACGGCAACAACGGCGGTCCCGGCGACGCCTTCGGCTTCGGCCGCCATCCGGGGCAGTACGGCATGGTCGTTTATTCCCGGTTTCCAATCGATCGGGAGCAGGTGCGCACATTCCAGAAGTTCCTCTGGAACGACATGCCCGGTGCGCTGCTGCCGGCGGACCCGGACTCCGGGCAGCCCTATTACTCTGAGCAGGCCCTGGCCCGATTTCGCCTATCGTCCAAGAGCCACTGGGACCTTGCAATCGACGTCGGCGGACGGACACTGCATCTACTGGCGGCCCACCCGACGCCCCCGGTGTTCGATGGTCCGGAGGATCGCAACGGCCGCCGCAATCACGACGAGATCCGCTTCTGGGCGGATTATGTCGATCCGGCGCGGAGCAGTTACATTCGCGATGATCTCGGCCGGACCGGAGGGCTGCCGGTGGATGCGGCTTTCGTGATCGTCGGCGACCTGAACGCTGATCCGTTCGACGGTGACAGCACCGAACAGCCCGTCGCGCAACTGTTGAGCCATCCGCTCATTCGCGCGGAGCCGGCGCCTGTCAGCCGCGGCGCCGTGGAAGCATCGCTCCGCAATCCTGATCGCAACGGGCGGCACAAGGGGGATCCGGCGCAGGACACATCGGAGTTCAACGGGCCGGGAAACTTGCGGATCGATTACGTGCTCCCGTCGCAATCGCTGCGAATCCTGAACTGCGGCGTCTTCTGGCCGACGCGCGGTGATGACGGGGCGGACCTTGTCGCCGCGTCGGACCACCGACTGGTGTGGGCCGAGATCACGTGGTCAGGCGAATAGCTGCGCCAACTCGCTGGCCCACGCGATTGCCGGCCGGCAAGACTGCCAGCCAGATGGCGATCACGATGGACCTGACGGCAACGTTTGCCGCCATTGCGTCCGCGCGAACGCCGGAAGGTTATCAACTGGACGGCATCAATCTGCTGCCGGGTCTCATCGGCGAACAGCCGGAGATCGATGACCGCACGTTCTGCTGGCGGATTGTGCGGTCGAACCGCAAGATGCGCGCGGTCCGGCACGGCCGCTGGAAGTACGTCGACGACGGGGGGACGATGGACCTGTTGTTTGATCTCAGTACGGACATCGGTGAGAGGCACAATCTCGGCTACACTCACGCGGACATCGTCGCAGACCTCAAGGCGCGGCTTGCGGCGTGGGAGGCGGAGATGGATTCGTCGCCGAAGACGTTCCTGGTACGATAGTACGCCGCCGCCACACGCCGCGGTAGATCGGCAGCCCCAGCTTCCGCTTCTTGCGTTCGTAGCTGGTCGTGTAGTCCATGTCGTGCCGGGGTGCAGCCAGCGGGGGAGGCGGGAGCGGCTCGAAATCCGGGTGGTGGTTCATCAGCGCGGCGATGATCTCGAAGTACTCCTCGACGTCTGTCCGCGAGTGCAGCAGGCCTCCCGGCTTCAGCAGCCGTGCGCACCGGTCGACAAACGCGTCCGTGAAGACGCGCCGGCGGCGATGCTTCTTCTTCCACCACGGATCCGGAAAGTAGACGTGGATCGCTGCCACGCTGTGGGGCGCGACGTACCTTGTGAAGACGAGGTTGACGTCAGCCCCCAGCACGCGCACGTTCGGCATCTCCCGTTTCTGCAGACGTCGCGCAGCGCGCCGCCCCTCGCGGTAGTCCAGTTCGATGCCGAGATAGTTGACGCCGGGATGCCCGGTCGCGGCAGTCACGAGGAACAGGCCGCGGCCGGAGCCGACGTCGATTTCCACCGGATGGTCGTTTCCGAAAAACGCCGGCCAGTCGAGCGCGCCGGAGTAGTCCGCGTCGACGTCAGGCAGTGTCAGAAAGTATGGCCGGAGATCGACCGGGGCGGGCTTGGGCATCGAGGAAATACGATTGCTGGCCAGTTCGAGCGCGTTCGCGAGTTATCGGAATTCATTACGCGATGGCGAGGCGTTTCTAACCGACCGGCTGGTCCCGGCTGATCGGCACGCCGATCATCCCGCCGTTGAACACCAGCTTGTCGTTGACGAACCCTTGGAACTCGAACTCGGCCCGCAAACGCGGCTTGATCCGCGTGGCGCGGGCGCAGATGATCAGCCGGCTCGGCGGGAAGACCGGACCGCGGAAGCGGACCGCGTCCATGCCGCCGAAACCGAGATAGTCCCCGGACTGCAACAGGTGGTACTTGCGTGCGTAGAACGAGGCGAGCTGCGCCGCGGCCTCGCAGAGCAGTACGCCGGGCATCAACGGAAAACCCGGCATGTGTCCCTTGATCCAGAACTCGTCCTCGGTGATGTCCTTGAAACCGATGATACCGTGATTCACCGGGTCGACCCAGACGACGCCTGTGAGCTGCTCCATCTCGTGCCGCTGCGGATTGATCTTGCGGATCTCGTCGAGATTGAACTGCGGTCTGTCGAAATTGAACGGCTTGTAGTCGAAGAACGCTTGCGGTGGCATGGTTCGGTCGGACCTGTCTGTGGGGCGTCGAACGGAGCGGCGTCAGATACCGAGAATTTGGCCGATCTGACGGAGGTCCGTCAACAGTCGGTCCGGTTTGAGTGCGGGATCGCGGACTTCCCCGGTGCTGACCTGACAGCAGTTGGCGTCCGCAGCGAGCAGCGCGGTACGGACGCCGAACGCCTTGGCAGCGGCCAGATCGTCGGCCAGCCTGTGGGTCACGTACAGGATTTCCCCTGCCTCCAGTCCGTGCCGCATGAGCGATGCGAAGCCCGCCGCATAGAGTGACGGCGAGGGTTTCCGCACGCCGTGCTCGTGCGACAGCGCGACGCAACCGGCCGAGAACAGCTCCGACAGCGCGAAGAACTGTCCCTGGCGCTGCAGCGCCCGCTGGAGTTGGGCCGTCGTAAACGCCTGACCGTCGTCGACAATCCCCTGCCGCAGGCCGGCGGAAGTCACTTGCCGCAACGTGTCGAACGCATGCGGGGACGCTGCGACCCCCTGCAGGCTGGCGTGAAAGAAGCAGGCCACTTTGAGGGCGAGGTCGTCGAGACCACCATAGAACGAGACATCATACTGGTACTCGTTCCGCTGCAGACGCTCCAGGTACTTGAACCATACCACGACGGAATCGACCTCGCGGGCGTCCCCTTTGCGTTTGGTGGGCTTGAGCTGCTGTTCCTCAATGAGCCGCCGGTACTGCTGCAGCAGGTATTCCCAGGGAGCGCCCGGTTTGCGGCTCATGGCGTTCCACATCTTGTACTCTTCGATGGTCTTTTCGAGCGCGATCTGCATTCTCAACTGCTGGGGATGCAGGTGCAGCAGAATGCCGGAATCAATCGTGAGCAGCGTCCCGTAGGCGCACCAGGCCACCGCCTTGATGCCGGGGAGCGGCTTGAGGAACGGGGTCG
>CAZWGW010000172.1:0-10982 GCA_964633565.1 uncultured Planctomycetaceae bacterium | reverse complement strand
AGCGGGGCAAAACCGATGTCGCCGAGGCCCTGGACCTGTCGCGAGAGGACCCTCAGGCCATCGCCCGCTACGGCACCGGCGCTCCGACCGTGTTCATCGACGGCAACGGCGCGCCGCGCGTGCCGCAAAGCCTGCTGCTGGCGCGGCGGCTGATTGAGGCAGGAGTGCGCATCGTCACGCTGAATTACAGCAAATGGGACTGGCACGGCGGCTCCTACGACACGATCTTCAACCGCGAGAAGGAGGACTTCCCGATCTTTGACCAGTGCGTGAGCGCCCTGGTGGAGGACCTGCACGTCCGCGGTCTCGCGGAGGACTGTGCGGTCGTGATCTGGGGCGAATTCGGCCGCACGCCGAAGATCAGCGACCAGGTGGGGCGCGACCACTGGCCGCAGGTGAACTGCGCCTTGCTCGCGGGTGGCGGTCTGCGGCACGGGCAGGTGATCGGCGCGACCGACCGGATCGCGGGCGAGGCCGTCGCGCGGCCGGTGACATTTGGCGAAGTCTATGCGACGCTATTCCACCATCTGGGAATCGACGCGGGCCAGACGACGCTCACGGACCTGAATGGACGCCCGCAGTATCTCGTCGAGGACGCCGCCCCGGCGATGCCGGAACTGGTGTGAGGCGCGTGCGCGAGTATTGCTGAACGGCATGGTCGAGTCGCCGCAGCCGCGCTACAGGACCAGCAGAATAAGCGGCCGCATGAGTCCCTCCTGTGTATTGTGAAGCGTCCGGCTTCGTCTGGTCCGCGGATATTCATCCGCGGCTATGTCGCGTGAGTGCGGTGTCTTTCAACGCTTGCCTTGTTCCGCGGATATTCATCCGCGGCTGCTCGTTGTTCCCAGGCAATCCAGAACAGCGGCGCGTGTCCGGCAAACTTAGCGATGACAGTCACGGCGCTCCGTCTGCGGTCTCGCGATGGAAGCAGCCGTGCACGTCCCGCGCGAGCCGCGAGGTGAACGCGGCACGCCCGGCGCCCGTCAGATGGGAGACGTCGTAGAACTCCCCGGCGCCAAGCATCGGCTGGTAATCGAGAATCGGCGGCGCATCATCACCGAACGCCTGCTGCAGCGTGGTGAACACCGACTGCGTGGCCGCCGCGGGAATGCGGTCGTACAGCACCGGGTGGAGCGGCATGAGCACGATCAGGACTTCCGCGCCGCGGTCGCGCGACGCCTGTACCAGCCGGCGCAGAAAATCGCGCTGCTCATGCGCATTCTCATACCCGGCGGCGTCGAAGTAACCTCGCTGGCCGTATTCCTCGACGCGCTCGGCGAGGAACTCCTTGGGAATCGGCTCGAAGTAGTTCTTGGTCATGCCGCGCCAGGGGTCCTCGGCCCCGTATCGCGGGTCGACTTCGACCCGGCATGACCGGAGGATCTGGCGGCGGCACTGCAACAGCCGCAGGTCGACGCCGTGCTTGATGTCAGCCCGCGCCAGCGAGGGTTGAAACTCCCGGACGACGAGGTGAAAGGGATTCATGGCCACAATCACGAGATCAGGCCGCAGGTCGCTTTCGTAGAGCGGGCTGACCAGTTGTGTCAGACCGCCCAAGGTGCCGTCGCAGGCACCGCACAAGCCCAGATAACGCACGGGTGACTCGTCCTCCCGGGCCAGTTGTTCGATGTCGATCCCCTCCTGGCCCCCCGAAAAGCCGATGACCGCACACAGTTTTTCGTCGTGCGGCACGAGGCCCTGGCGGTATTGTGCGGCGGCGCCATCGACGCGCGCCTGGATCTCCTGGGCATAGCCGAGTCCCGCCAGCCGCTGCGGCAGCAATCGGGGGGCGACATACGGCACCAGGTGCAGCCCGACGACGGGGATGGCCAGCACGACGGTGAGGCACAACGCGACCTGCAGCAAAGGGACGATGTTGCCCAGGTCCACCTCGACCGTTTCCACGGGCGAGGGGCGGGCGTCTGGTCGCGTCAGTTCCTGGGAGGAAGCGAGTGCCATCGGCGGGTATCAGAAGCCTTGATAGAAAAATGGATCGTCGTTGCTCAGAAAGTAGTACACGGCCACAAGCTGGACGGAGATCCACGCCAGGCGCAGGTAGAAGCGCCAGGGGGAGATGTCGTCGATCGGGAGCAGCCACCTGGTGAGCATGGTCAAACTCGATTGTGGACCCCGCCTGCACTGCACTCAGGCGTAAAACAGGGCGAGCAGCGACGCCGCGACGAACTGGTAAGTGGCGACCGTGGCCAGCGCGCGAATCCGGCGATCGGCCATGTAGGTTTTGACGCCTTTGGCCCCCAGCATTCTGGTCAGGACGTGCCGGTAGACGTTGACGGTCATCAACCCCACGCAATGGACGATACCCCAGATCAGGAAGTTGACGCCGATCCCGTGCCACAGGCCGCAGCAGATAAACGAGACGCCGACGGCCACGTTCGCGCTGAGGAGGGGGCGCCGGGACCGGGCGCGCAGCAGGTGCATCTGGATCGGGATGAACAGGTTCCTGCGGACAAACAGGGACAGCGAGATGTGCCACCGCTCCCAGAAGTCGACGAGGTTTCGCGCGAGATACGGGCGGTTGAAGTTTTCCGGCGTCGTCACTCCGATCAGCCGCCCCACGCCGACGGCGATGTCGCTGTAGGCGCTGAAGTCCAGATACAACCAGAGAAAGAAGACCTGCAGTTCGACGAACCACAGGAGGCCCTCCGATCGGAAGTCCGTGAGGAACAGTTGGCGCAGCACGTACGCCAGGACGAACTTCTTGAACAAACCCCGGGCGACGCGTTCCACGGACTCGAGGACGAGTCGGGGCGTCAATGAGGGGGGCAGGGGAGGGGAGGCCAGATAGTCGTCGTATGCCTGAATTGGACCGGCCGCCAGCATGTGAAACGGGAGCAGGTAATTGATCAGTCCGATCAGGTCCGGCGGCTGGCGCGTCTCCCAGACTTTCCGCAGGACTTCGATCAGCCGCAGGAAGACGTATGAGAAGCCGACGGTCGCCAGCAGCGGGTTCACCACGCTCGTTCCCAGCCGCGTCGACACGCCCGGCAGCTTGTGCAGGAGGAAGAGGGCGCCCGCGGCACAGAGCGCCGTGCCGGCGGCGGCGAGCGCGTGGCGTCGTGCGGCAATCAGGCCGAGAGCGACGTGCAGCGCCATAAGTCCGGCCAGCAGCGGCGCCAGCCAGACGTTCAGGACCAGATACAGAAAGCCCAGATTGACGGCGGCCAGGCAGGCGCGGCGCAGCGTTACGTGCCGGATGGGCGCGAGCAGAAACGCGGCGGCCCCCGCGACCAGCCAGAACAGCGTCGACGTAATGTCGATCAGGGCGTGGTCCATGGGAATCTCAGGTTCCTTGCCGCACATACGATATGCACGGCTTGAATGTGGTCAGATCCATCGCGAACATCTGCACGTTCGCGACCCCGGTTTCGACCGGCTGAAATCCGACACCCGGATAGAATCCGGCCACCAGCTCGTTTCTGGCCGCAGGGATGTACTCGCCGACCAGCGCCTGATAGCCGAGTTCCCTCGCGCGCCGGACGACTTCATTCATCAGACCGTGTTCCACGGTTCGGCCGATCGCACGGCAACTCATCAGCCACGTATCGAGCCTGAGCGTCGGCGCGCCGGTGCTGGATTCCGGGACGCCCAGCACGACGGATACCAGCCCGTAGTCTCCGAAACGATCGCTGAGGCGCAGCGCCAGCCCCAGCACTCCGCGCTGAGCCAGCATCTGCCGCACGGTTTCTTCCGTGTGGCGGCGCGTTGTGAGGTTGAACTGGTTCGTCTTAGCCAGGAGTTGAACGACCCGCTGCATGTTCTCGTCGCCAATCGGCTGAATGTCGGCCGACATCTCCAGCGAGCGCAGGTAATCTTCCAGGGAGGCCGCGGTCTCTCGCGTCTGGCGGCGTTGTTCTTCGGACCGGTACTGTCCGCCGCGCTGGCGGTCGGCATCGGTGATGCCGACGGATTCGAACCACAAACCCGCCTGCAATTCGGCGGCGTACTCGGCCGGGTCGGCGGGGACGTCGACCACTTCGACTTCGGGGAGCTGCTGGCGGACGATCTCGCGTTCGGCGGGGTTGTCGTCGAAGAACACAAAGCTGTCGAGTCCCAGCGACAACGTGCGGGCGATGCGTTCGATGGCGACCGGCTTGGGGTCCCAGCCCGCTTCGAAGATCGCAAAGTCTTCCAGGGACAGCACCATGTCGCGATTCGTCACGAACGGTTCACGGGCGTCGGCCGGGTTGTTCTTCGAGCACGCGGCCAGCACGATGCCCCGCGCGCCGAGTTCCCTGACGTGCTGCTGGAAGGCGCGAAACGCTTCACCGTCAGGGCTCTGCCCGAGCTGGACGCCGAGCGGTCCGACCTCGCCGACGACTCCCCCCCACAGTGTGTTGTCCAGGTCGAGGACCAGCACCTTTTTCGGCCCCGTCGTGAGGGCGCGCACCCCGCTCCAGACGTGGCGGGACAGATGGCAGACGCCGATCGCGCTGAAGGGCTGTCTGGTCCAGTAGTAGTTGCGCGCGTCGTAGAATGCACGGCGGCCCACATCCGCAGAGATCTGTTCGAGGTCGACCAGGAACGCCGACTCCGGCAAATGTTCGCGGAGCGCGGCATTCACTTCACGGACGAGCCGGACGTTTCCCGAGAAACGGCCGCCGACCTGACAGCCCATGGCGCCCGGCCGGACCCAGTCGTAACCGACCTGCACCAGTCGCGCGCCGGCGGGGATCATGGTCCAGGCCTGCTGCAGCCAGGCGAGTTCATCCTGGATGCGATCGGCGGCCGGCCGGTCGCCCGGGGCAAGCAGGCGTTGATGCCAGGGGACGAGCACCACAACGTCGACGTCATGAGAGAGTGCAGCCAGGTCCTGAATCACATTGTCGTAGCCGCCGTCTTCGACCAGGGCCGTCTTTCCGCCGGCGCAGGCCTCGGCCGTCAGGGCCGTCGCCAGCCAGGAAGTGGTGCACTGCCCGAGCACCAGCACGCGCAGGTCCGGGGCCGGCGCATCGGGGCCGGCAAGTGCTTTGCGCAGGAAACGGCCTGCGGCGTCGGTGGCGGGCGCGTCAAGCTGGCGGCGGCGCAAGGCGTCGCGCAGCAGGGCAAATGCCTCGCGGAACTTCCCTGCACCGCGGAGCGCCTTGCATTCTTTCAACACGCCGGGGGAGGCGGCTGGCGGCATCGCTTACGCCCTTCTTGGTTTTTCCACCAGGAGCGCCATCGATCGCGGTATGAAGCGGGCCCTGGGTAAGGTCCGCCGCGGATTCGTCGAACACGTCTGCAGCACGCGCAACCCGGTCCGTTCGGCCATGCGGACCAGTTCGGACTCGTGGCGGAATTCGTAGATGTGATCGATCTGTGCGGCCGTGAGCGCACCGGTCACGAACGCGCGTCCGCCGACTCTGAGCAGATGGTGAATCACTTCGAACAGCTTCAGGGGCTGCTCCAGATGCTCGATCAGAAAACAGCAGATACTGGCGTCGGCCGAGCCGCCCTGCAGTCGGCTCAGATCCAGCGCGTCGCGTTGTTCATACGCGGCTCGATTCTGGACGCCCGCCGCCCGAGCAACGGACGAGGCAATCTCGATCGACGTGGCGCTGATGTCGTAACCGGTGAGCTGCAGGGTGGGCCGCTTGTGCAGGGCCCATACGCCCCAGCACCCGTGGCCGGGGGCGATCTCGAAGAGCCGCGCATGTTCGGGAAGGTTTCGGACGAACTCGTCGTCGAACTTCTGCCAGATCTCCATGTGGTGGGCCCAGAGGAAGTTCGTCAGATAGATGCCCCACAGATAGGTATCCATCTCCGACTGCCGGGAGTAGTGGTTCTCGTAGACCTGGGCGAAGGACGAATGTTCGTAGGCGCCGGTCCGCTCGTAGCGGGCCTGGGCCAGGTTCACATCGGTCGTGAACTGTGCATAGGCATCCACTGCGCGGGCGATCGAATCGGGACCGCGCGCGCGCTGCGCCCAGTCCAGCGCGGTCTCCGCAACTTCGGTGAAACGCGGCTGGTCGACGCGCATCGCCTCCGAGATCCCCTCGCGGCAACGCGGGTATTTCTCGTCGACGTAATCCAGCAGTGCGGCGAGATGCGTACTCATTGAGCGCCACCCTTCTTGGACCGGATCAGGTCGATCAACTCACCGACGGAGTTGAGCACCGCAACCTCCGTGCTGGTGAAGCGGACGCCGAATCCGGCCTCCACGTTGAGCATCAGGCTGACGTGCATCAGCGAATCCCAGCCGTCGACGTCGGCGGCGGTGGTTTCGCGCGTCAGGACGATGTCGTCGTCCTGAAAGGTGTCGTGAAAGACTTCGTGCAGACGGTCCAGGACCTGTTCCATGTCTGTGCTCCTGATGAAGACGCGAGGGGTTTGACGGTGCGGTGGAAGGGTCCCGCGGTATCCGGGCCACAGGAATCTGCGACGTGTGCACTGATGAGCGCCGAGGCTCAAGCTGCGGCCTGGATGCGGCAGCAACGCTGCCCGATCGCTGGAAGGGTAGCTCGCAGACCGGGAGGCAGCAGAAAAAAACGGGTTGCGACGGCCAGGCGACGCGGAACGGATTTGCGGTTTGTGACGGCAATCTCAGACCGATGGCCGTGACGCAGTTCGCCGGCCCGTGGCTCCGGGCCCTGGACGCGCTGGTTCACCCATGCCGCGCCGCAGCCGCTTCGACGTGAGTTGCAATCGGGTTCGGCGCAATGTCCAATGATCGCGCGCCTGGGGGCAATCTGGCGGCGACGTCGCGCGGGAGACTGATGCTCCCACGACAGATCGACCTCCCAGCCGTCGCACCGCTGAGGACTGTTCCGTGACAGGACGGCTGTTCGTCGTTGTGATGTTCTCTGCCATCGGCCATTGCGCCGCCGCGTACGCCGAGGGGGTCCGGGCCTGCGGGGCAGGTGTGGACCGCGCGGAGCCGGCGCCCGCGCGGGCGGATCCGCCGGCGAGCGATCCGGCGGACTGGCCGATGTACAACCACGACACGGCGGGGTGGCGGTTCAATTCCGTCGAGCACGCGCTCAACCCCGACAATGTCGGCCGATTGGTCGAGAAATGGCGGTTTCCGGCCGCGGACTCGGGTGAAACCATCGGCGTGGTCCATGCGACACCGACGGTCGTCATGGGAGAGGTCTACTTCGGCACGGCCACGTTTCCGGCGTTCTACAAGCTGGGACCAGACGGCACGCTGCGGTGGGTGTACCGGAACCCCACGCGCAACGCCGTGCTGCCGCCGGCCGAGGGCGCGCCGATCACGGAGAAACTGCGCTCCGCGGCCTCAGAGGCCGGCATCTTCGGTTCAGCGCTCGTCACGGGCGGGGCGGTTTATTTCGCAGACACCGGCGGCTGGATGTACTGCCTGGATACGGCGACCGGCGCCGAACGCTGGAAGGTCAACAGCCGCGATCCGGCGTTCCCCGGGGCGCACTGGTTCAACGTCCTCATGGCATCGCCGATCATGGCCGACGGCAAAGTCATTTTCGCCGGCGGGACGCTGGAGCAACTGATCGCCGGCACGGCCCGTTACGCGGGGAGCACAGGCCGGGGGTTCCTCGTGGCGCTGCAGCCGCAGACGGGAGAGATTGCCTGGAAATACGACGTCGGTCCGAAACCGGAGAAGCTCGACCCGCCGGTGTTCGTGGAAGACTCCTGGGGCAAGGCCCGCTTTGAGTCGGGTCCGGCGACGAGCAGCGTCTGGTCGACGCCGTCGTACGATCCCGAAACGAACTCGCTGTACTTCGGGACGGACGTCAACACGGCGCCGCGGCGGCCGACGCCCGACAACCCGAACCTGCACACGGAGGATTCGTGCGCAATCGTCGCGCTTGACGCGGCCACTGGCGTTCGAAAATGGAATACGCAGCTCAACCCCGGCGACGTGTGGACCAACGCCATGCGCGCCTACGACCCGAACACCGGCCTCTACAAGGATGCATCGATCGGCGACACGCCCAAGTTGCTCACCGTGGAACTGCAGGGACGTCCGACCCGGGTGGTCGGGGCCGGCTGCAAGAACGGCGGTTTCTATCTGCTGCGTGCGGACAATGGCGAAGTCGTGGGCCGCACACCCGTGTACACGGGACCGCCGACGCATCCGCCGGTGGAACTCGACCCGCGAGTGCTGGCCCTTCCGAGTCCGATCGGCGGCCTGCAGTCGGGCTGTGCGACCGACGGCGAGACGCTGTTTACCAACGGCATCGACGCCGTGCGACTGGCGACGCAGGCCAGTCCTCTGTCGCCCGGTCAGGTGCCGACCGGCGGCCGGGTGACGGCCACGTCCGCCGACCTCGCGACGGAACGCTGGCGCCACGAGCGCCCCCGGATCCCGGAAATGGGGGGGACGCCGGGCAGACCGATGTACCGCGATGTGGGGGACATTGTCGGTTCGGGAATCGCGGTCGGGAACGGAGTGGCGTACTTCACCACCGTCGGCAGCGGCAAACTGATCGCGCTCGACGCGGCGACGGGCGCCGTGCTCCGGGAGATTGAGCTTGGGCCGGTGTTCGCCGGGCCGTCGCTGTCGCGCGGGCGGGTCTATGTGGGCGGGGGGAACACGCTCTGGAGCTCGAGCGAATACGAGTGTTTCTTTCCCAAGCAATACACGGGCAGCGTCCGCTGTTTCGGCTTGCCGGGCCAGGACGAGATCGATGAACTGACGGGGGGCGAGGAGTAGTCTCCGCGCCGCCGCGTTGTCGGCGGCACGAGTCCGTATCAGGGAGCAGCGCATGCGTCACTGCGTCACCCGTTTTCTGTCAACACTGGCCATCGCGCTGGCGGCGTTCGAGTTGTCCGCCCAGGAACCGCCGCCGGACTTTCAGCCGCCCGACGACCTCTCGGTCCGATCGGAAACGATCATGAGTGAAGGGACGCGCATCGCCGCGGAGGTATTTGCGCCGAAGACGCCGGCGACGGAGAAGCTGCCGACGATCGTCATGAGCCACGGCTGGGGAGGGACGGCCGCCGCGCTGCGCCCTGACGCCGTGGTGTTCGCCCGCGCCGGTTACCTGGTGGTGACGATCGACTATCGCGGCTGGGGCCGGAGCGACTCGCGTCTGATTGCGGTCGGCAAGCCGGAGCGAAACGGCGAGAAACTGAAGGCCGAAGTGACAGAAGTGCGCGAGGTGGTCGATCCGATCGACCAGACGACCGACATCCTGAACGCGATCTGCTGGGTGGCCGGCGACAAACAATGCGACGCCGACCGGATCGGCCTCTGGGGTTCGTCGTTTTCCGGTGGTCATGTCGTGTACGTGGCGGCGCGCGATCCGCGCGTGAAGGCGTTTGTCAGCCAGGTCGGCTCGATGGACGGCCGCTGGGCGATCGGGACCCCGCAACTGCGAGCGTATACGTTCAGCCAGGGGTCGGCCCGCACGCGCGGAGAGATCGGCTACCCGCCGCCGCGCGAGAAATTCGGGACGCTGACCGGAGCGCCGGTGATTGAGAAGTTCATCGGCTACGCGCCGCTGGAAGACATCGGACGGTGCGGGAATTGCGCCAAGCTGTTCATCATTGCCGAGAATGAGGAACTGTTTGACAACAAAGAGCATGCCATTCTGGCCCACGCACGGGCGAGCGGCGTCAAGCAGCTCGTCACCATTCCGGGCATTACGCATTACGGCGTTTACCGGGAGGCCCGCGACCGGGCGCAGCGCGAGGCGATCGCCTGGTACGATGAACACCTCAAGTAGCCGGTGAGTCCGCAGTTCAAACTCGCGCCAACTCCGAATTGACAACGTTGTGCCGCAGGATAAGCTCTTTGCTGCTGAAACACTTTGCACAACAAAGTTATGTCACCCCACACCCGCCGCCGTCTGCTGATTGCGGCACCGGTCCTGTTCCTCGGACTGATGGGAGTGGCCGTGCTGCTGCTCGTTGGCGGCGGGCGCGACCTCAAATCCCGCGCGGCGTCGATTTCAGTCCGGATGTCGCGCGCGCAGGTCGAGACACTGCTCGGCCCGCCGGTGCTGGACATGGACAGGACCGGCGGACGGGGGACCACTCTGGTCTGGGTCGACCAACTCTGGCAGGTGGATGTTCAATTCGGGCGCGACGGCCGGGTGGAGTCGATCGGCTGCGTCCCGTCGGACAGCTTCGTGCGGCGGACGCTGGGGCGGATTGGGCGGCTGCTCAGGTAAGGGGGCAAGAGCCTTGATCCGTTTTCCCCTTCATTGTCGCCGAGCACGAGCGATTCCGCTTCGCGGCGCAGGATCGGGAAGACCACGCGTTCATCCCAGCGTCCCCATGCCGGACGAGTGCCGCGGAGGTCGTCGAAACCCTGACGGTCGGCCTGCTCAATCCACGCGACGGCCGCGGCCAGCGAGCGCCGCGCCGCGTCGACGTCTCCCTGGCGGTACTGCGCCATGCCCAGAAAGCACAAATCGCCGGCGGTCGCCCGATGCTGCGTGGCGGCCGCCTGCAGCCGCTCAATGGCCGACTGATACTCGCCGCAGCGATAGAGTGCGGCCCCGTGGAACCGAGACGCTCCCGGATACCAATCGGACGCAACCAGGGCCGCGGACAGGAGGCGCGTCGGGTCGGGCACGGCGTCTGGCACGAGCGTGCAAAGGTCGACGACCGAATGTGCGGCCCTGCGGTCCTCGGTGGCGCCAAATCGATCCAGCATCGCGGCACAGGCGATCCGGTACGATTCGACGTCGCCCGCGGCGAGATGCGAGACCGCCTGGAAGTGCAACAGATACGGCTCCCCGGGCCAGAGTTCGCCGGCGCGGGCAAATTCCCGGGCGGCCAGAGCCCACTCGTTGCGCTCGACGTGCGCATCAGCGCGAATATGATGCGCCAGAGCGCGCAGTTCCAGGCCGTCGGGCCGGAGTTTCAGTGCGGCGTCCAACTCCCGATTGGCATCATCGAACCGCTCCACTCCGGCGAATGCCCGGCCGCGGAGCACGTGCCAGCGCGGGTCGTCCCCGGGGGGCGGGAGCCCCAGCACCTCCTGCGCCTCGCGGAACTGCAGCTGGCACTCGAGCCAGTCCTGCCAGGGGACCGGCCAGGCCGTTGTCCCGCCG
>CAZWGW010000171.1:3451-11004 GCA_964633565.1 uncultured Planctomycetaceae bacterium | reverse complement strand
CGAACCACATTCCGTGCGACTGGAACGCCGTCTTGTTGCCGTTCCGTCCGCGCCCGGAATGTCCGCAGACGTAGAGCACCGCGGGCAGCCGTTCCCCCTCGGCGACCTGCGCCGGGCGGTACAGGTTGGCGGTCACGTACAGTCCGGGCCGGCTCTGATAGTACAGCATGTCGACGACGAACCCCTCACCGGCGAGCGTGCCGGTAATTGTCGCCTGCAGAGGCGTCCGTTCCGGCAGCGGGGACAGGCCGAGCATGGCGAGGTACTGCTCGCGATACGCCGGCCGCGTCGCTTGCCACTTGTCGAGCGACGCCAGGTCGTCCGCGAACGACCCGTGGAGTTGCGCGGCGACGTTGGCGAGGTATGTCTGAATCATGACGTCGCCCGGCTCGCCCCGATCGGGCTCGCCGTACTCCTGCGCGTGGATTTGCACGGGAAACAGTGCGACAGAGATTAACACCGCTGAGAGACGGCACATGCACAAATTCCTTGCAGGAGTCCGAACGGAGTGCGATCAACTGATATTCGTTTTGCGACCCGGAGCTGCAGCTCAGCCTATCGATCGGTGTACCGAGGTTCAATCTGCGCAGCCGGCAACGACAAGTTTCCGACGTCCCGATCCGCCTCCGTCCCCCGCGTCGCCTGGCGGTCTTGCGAATTGCCGAATGCTCGCCACATCATCGGTCCTTGAACGATCTGCCCCCCACTCCCAGAATATTCCAATATTCCCGCGGTCCCGACGTATTCTGTGCAGTCCACTGGCGCGCATCCGGAAGCCGCTTTGACCGACGCCGTCGTCGAAATTGACAACGTCACCAAGACCTTCGACGACATCGTTGCCGTCGACGGGGTCAGCCTGCGCGTGCCGTCGGGACAGACGCTGGGGCTGATCGGCCCCAACGGCGCGGGCAAAACCACGCTCCTGCGGCTCATCTCGTCGCTCGCCAAGCCGGACAGCGGCGACGTCCGCATCCAGGGACGGTCCGTCCGGGACGATCCGCGCTCGGTGCGCAGAAAGCTCGGCTTCATGCCGGCCGAGTTCGGCAGCCCCCGCAACCTGACGATCGCCGAGTATCTCGACTACTTTGGCTGCATGTACGACATCCCCAGGGAAGACCGCCGGCGGAGAATCGGCGACGTCTGCGAGTTGACCGACCTCAGCGGGCGGGGAGACGTCATGGTCAAGGGGCTCTCGACCGGCAACCGGCAGCGACTGTTGCTCGCCAAGACGCTGCTGCACGATCCGGCGGTCCTGGTCTTGGACGAACCCGCGAGCGGACTCGACCCGCGGGCGCGCACGGAACTGCGGGCCATCGTCCGGGAGCTGGCCGCGATGGGCAAGACCATCATCATCAGCTCGCACATCCTGCCCGATATCGAGGAGATCAGCGACCGGATCGGCATCCTTGAGGCGGGAAAACTCGTCCTCGACGGCGACCTCGAGACGCTCCGCGCCCGGCATGGCGCGACCCGCCGCGTCGTCAAACTGCGTGTCCCGGCCGAAGAGACCGCACGCGCGGCCGAAGTCCTCGCGCAACTCTCCGGTGTCACGTCCTGTGAGCGGCGGGACCAGTTTCTGGTCATCGGCAGCGACGAGCCAAACGGCAACTTTGTGCTCGCGGAACTGCTCAAACACGACATCCGCATCCTGCAGTTCGCCGAGGATGAACCGAACCTGGAAGAGATCTTCATGCGATCCACCGCGGGAAGGGTCACATGAATTCCGTCCGCCGATGGTTCGCGTTTCTTGGGGACAGTCCCACCTATGGCCGGGACCGGGCGACGCTGATCTCCGGGTTCACGATCGGGACGGCCGGGCTGCTGCTCAACGGCGCGGTGCTGTTGCTGGTGCTCCCGCTGATGCTGGACCCGGACGACCACGACCTTCGAATGCTGACCGAGAACCTGGAATTCGGCCAGTTGCTGGCCCTGATTCTGCTCGGCGGCGCCACGATCTTTGCCACGCTGCTCATCCCCCTGCGGCTGCTGACCGTGTTCTGGGGACCGCGCATCGGGCGATACTTCGACCAGGTCGTGCTCAGCGGCATCTCACCGCTGCGGTTCGTGATCGGCAAGGCCGCGTCGCAGAACCTGTTCGTGGGCCTGATCGTGTTCCTGCTGCTCCCGTATCTCGTCCTCAGCCTGACGCTCGGCGGCGTGAACGTGCAGTTTTTCCTCGCCGGACTGTTTCTGGTCTGGCTGTACTGCATGGCGCTGGCACTCGTCACGTTGTGGGCGTCGCTGTACTTCAATGAGTTGCTGGCTGCTTTGTTCGTGATGCTGGCCGCGGCCATGCTTTCCGCCCTCGGCTGCATTCCGCTGCCGACGCAGCCGTTTGTCATGACGCCGTTCCCGGCGCTGCTCCATCCCGTGTATTCGTCCATCCCGGAACTGGCCGGCGAAGTCCCCGCGGAATTCCTGCCGGTCTTCGTGGCGTGCGCCGTCTGTCTGGCGGCCGTGATCGGTGTGTCCCTGTTCGCGATCCACCTCGGTCCGATGTTCGGCATCATTCGCGAAAACAGCACGTTTGGGGAAGTCGTCCGGCAGGGGGACAGCAAACGGAAGCGCTGGTTTCGGCTCCGCCTGCACATCCAGCGGCCGTCCGAAATCGCGTTCTTTTACGAAAACCGCGGCGGCGCGCTCCGCCGCAATGAGGGCCTGATCCGCTGGGGTTTCGGGTTTGCCGGGTTGCTGCTGCTGTCGTCCGCAGCCACGGGCACGTTCCTGTACTTCATATCGACATACGTTGCGGCCTCGGGCGGGCGATGGAACTGGTGGGTCTATGAATTTCATTTTTCATATCTCACGATTCACGGTTTGGGCCTGGCGCTGGCCATTCTCGTGTTCTCACACGCCAGGAATTCCACGTATCTGCGCCTCCCGTTCGCGCTCGGCCGGAACGCCGAAGTGTCGCGGCTCGATACGGCCGCATTCCTGCTGTTTGCACTCCTGTCCACGGCCGCGTCCGTCGCCACACCGTATTACTTCGAGCAGACCTGTGCGGCGCCCACCGGCAACACGGTCTTTCCGGCCCTGATGTATGTCACGGACGGTCGCCCCATGGATTACGCCCGCGTCGCCGTCGAAGGGAGCGCCGTGATCTCGGTCGCTGCGTTGCTGATCTATGCGTTTCAGCGACTGGCGTGCCTGCTCTCGTGGATCAGGAGTGCGGCCTTTGCGGCGGTCGGCGGCCTGTATTTCATCGGGGTCTGCATGCTGCCGGTGTTCTTCGCCATGATGTTCCTCGAAGTGCCGGAGCTGCGCGACGTTCCGCTGTTTGCCGAGTGGGCCCCGCAACTGGCCATGGTGTCGCCGTTCACGGTCGAGATGCACCTCTTCCATGAAATGGGGCCCCGGTTTCCCAATGACGTTTCGACGGCGCCGTTTTACGTCGTCCACGGCGTTCTACTCGGGTTGGCGCTGTTTGAAGTACGCCGCCGCGGACGGAAAGTCCGCGCGATGTACCTCACCGAGCCGGTTCGGGAGGACTTTCGATGACACGTTTCGCGGTCCCGCGACGCTGCATCCGACGACCCTCCGCCATCGCCCTGCGCAGCGGCGTGATCGCCCTGGTGGCACACCTTCTGGCGTCTGGCGCAAGTGCTCAATTGGATCCGTCTTCCGAATTCGAGGACGTCGATTCGCCGGGGATCGTCATCGAGGCGGCGGCCGGCTTCGACGGCACCGTCGATCTGTCGACGCCGGTCCCTCTGTCGTTGCTGATCCGCAATGAGTCCGATCAGATCATCGAGGGGCATCTCCGCCTGTCCGATCCGGTGCGCGGCCACGACGTCAGTCTGGGAGAAGTCGTCGTGGCCCCCGGCACGGCGCGGCGTGTCACGTCCATCCGGGCCATGACCGATTGGTTCGAGTGCTATGCCACGTTCCGCAGCGGCACACAGGTCCTCTGGCGCCGCGAACTGCCGCTGCAGCCCGGCTACGAGTTCTCCGAGACGATCAATTTCGTCCTGTTCATCGATGACGGCGGGCGCAGACTCGAACTCCCCGGCACAGTTTCTGCGACGACGGCGCTGGCGGCGTCGCAATTCCCGGTCGCCGCCAAAGAGGGACGTCCCCTTCAATGCCTGTCCGTGAAATCGTGGCAGGTGCCGAACCATCCCGGTCCGCTCGTGGCCGCCCAGGCGATGATCTTTCCCGAGGGGGCGGCGGAAGACCAGTTGAACCAGGTGCAATGGAGAGCGGTCGCCGACTGGATGTGCCAGGGAGGCGCCGTCTTTGTCCACAGGGAATCCACCGGAATCATCGACCGCCTCACGCGGGCGGCCCCCCTCGATGCGGACCCGGCCGGCCCGTCGGGTGAATTCGTGGTGCGCCGCGTTGGACTCGGCGGCATTTACGAATATCCGGATCCGCTGCTCCCGTCCGCGGGCAGCCAGGCCAGACAACGGATCGCTGAAACCGTTGCCCGGCTGACAAAGAGTCACATCAGTACGTTCCTCGGATCCGCAAACTGGTACCCCAGGCGCGGCGGCCGCGCCGACCTGAACCGGGTCCTGGTCGTGACTTTCTTCGGCTTCTACACGTTTTTCTCCGGAGTCGTGGCGCTGTTGCTGTTCCGCCTGAGCCAGCGGCGCATGGGCGCCTATGCCGTCTGCGTTGTCGTCGGCGCCTCCGTGCTGTCAGGACTGCTGGGAGCCTATCTGCGATACAGCCGCGGCGATCTGCACTGGATCACGGTCACGCAGGCCGGCGCCGGCGGTGTCGTGCAGGTCGGCCGGATTGAGGTTCAATCCGCCGGCGGCCGCAACACGCGCGCCGCCGTCAATGGCGGACACGTGGACCTGCAGTTCATTGCCGGCGAACAGCGCTACTATTCCTGGTATCAGTCGCCCACTGGTTATCCGCCGTTTACGTGGCAGCCCAGCCTCGCGCCAAGCGCCGATGAGACGTACCAGGTCAATGTGACGATGACTCCCTGGGGTCGCCGCCGGCTCCACGCCACCGCCTTTCAGCGCGCGGTGCGGCCATTGGACTTCAAGCTCGAATTCCAGCCCCGGGACACGCCTGGCGGCGATGAAGCCGAACCGACGCAGACTGCAAACATGCCGTCGGGCGACTTCCGACTGAAGCTGGTCAACCACCTGCCGTTCGCTTTCGAACAATGCTGGCTGGTCGTCGGCGTCACGGCGACGACTTCGGACCAGGCCGTGGCGGTCTCGCAGCAGGTTTACGGCCCCTACGGGCCCGGAGGTCCCGCCTCGTCCCCCATGGACGGGCTGATCGACGTCTACCAGCAGCGTTCGCTGATGCCGCTGCCCGCTGGTGCCGCCCGTGAAGACTCCTTTGAGGCGGAGTTCAGGGTACTGCAGAACAGTTGGGACCAGATGATCCACGTCCCTGGCGGTGCGCTGTCTCCTCCCCGGATCCCCCTCATGGGGAGTGCGAGTGCGTGGATCATCGCCCTCGTCAAGGATTCGCCAATTCTGGCGATCGACGAGCGGCGCAGCGATTTCGTCCCCCAGGAGCACTTGCACCTCTTCGTGCAGCAGATCCTCCCCGAAGAGATGCCCGATGCAGCCCTGTTCCTCCACACGAACCCGGACGCAGTCCGGGATGCCGCAACCGGCAGCACCGATTGACGCGGCCGAGAGTACAATCGCCGCGGTCGCATCACACGCCCAATCTCGTGGCGCGCAGCAGAATTCCAGTATCCCTTGGCACAATCCGCTTGACGCCCCTCGCCCCATTCCCCTAGGCTCCGGCGCAAAGTGCCCCCCATCACACTCAGTTTTGAGGTTCGAAGCGAGTACGACGATGCCCGATCTGATTGCCCCCCATGGTGGATTGACTGAACCGGTCTGCTGCACGGTCTCCGCGGAGGAAGCAGACGCCTTCCGCACGGAACTCGCCCCTCTCCCGAAGGTCCCCGTCTCGGCGGCCGACCTGTCGAGCGTCTATCGCTTCGCCGACGGCACCCTCAGCCCCCTCAAGGGACCGATGGACCGCGAGACGTACGACCGCGTGCTCGCCGAATCGGTCGTCCTCCACAACGGCAAGAAGTACGCCTGGACGATCCCGCTCGCGTTCCCGGTCGCGTCGGACGTCGCGAAGACGCTCGGCAAAGGGCAGAAGGTGGCGCTCACGACCCCCTCCGGCGACGCCGTCGCGTCCCTGGAAATCAGCGATGTCTTTCCCTGGGACAAGTGTGGCTACATCCGAAGCGTCTACGGCACCGGCCGCGTCGACCACCCCGGGGCCGATATGGTCCTCAAGGGAGACGAAGGGAAGACGCACCTCATGGGCGGCACGATTCGCGCGTTGCCACAGCCGAAGAACGCCAAGTTCGGCAAGTACGTCCTCACCCCCCGCGAGGTCCGCAAGACGCTCGCCGGGACCGGCTGGAACGCCGTCGTCGCGTTCCAGACCCGCAACCCGCTGCACCGGGCGCACGAGTATGCCCTCGTCTATGGACTTGAAAAACTGCTCAAGGACGGCAAGAACGCCGGCGCGGTGCTCAATCCGCTGATCGGCGAAACAAAGGGGGACGACGTCAACGCCGAGATCCGGATGCAGACGTACGAGCACCTCATTACGGAGCGGCAGCTTGGCGACGGCGACAGCGACGCGAAACTGTGGGGACCGCGCGGCGAAACCGTTCCCGATCGCGTCAAGCTGCTGGGGCTGGACATCAAAATGTTCTACGGCGGTCCGAAGGAGGCGATCATGCACGGCATCTACCGCCAGAATATGGGCTACACGCACATCATCATCGGCCGCAAGCACGCCGATGCGCCGTATGCCGACGGCGGCCCGATCTGGGGAGACTTTGACGCCCAGGAGATCTTCGGCAAGTTGAACGGCGAGTTGCTGATCCAGCCGGTGAAGGTCGGGTTTGCGGCGTACTACGAATCGGTCGGCCGGGTCGACCTGATGGAACTGCACAAGGACGAAAAGCCGGTGTTCATCTCCGGCAAGGATGTACGCAACACGCTGCTGAAAGGGGAACTCGTCGACCCGCGAATCATGCGGCCGAGCACGTCGCGGATCCTGGCGGCGGCGATGAAGGGGTGAGGGCGAAGGGATTGACCCGGACGCTTCAGGCGTCCGGGTCGATGCTCGGCATCGTACCGATTGCGTCCGTGTGGGCGCGCCCAGATGGACGGCGAACGGAACTACCTCGATCCCTCCGACGACGATTCCGCGACGGGCGATCGCGCCCGTTCCCTGATCGGCTGGGGGCTGATGGTCGCTGCCGGACTCGTCGTGTGGGAACTGACCGACCGCAGCGGACTGGCCGCCAGCGTGGCCTGCCTGAAGTTCGGCGTGGACGAAGCGGCCACCGGACTCTACCTCCTGCGTAAAGACCCGCAGCGAGGCCGCGGCTGGGCGTGCTGCACATTCCACCTGGCGCGCGGCTGCGCCCGGTTCGGGTCGATCGGGTTTGGTGCTTCTCTGCTGGCCGAAGCGGCGGAGGACTGGCTCCGCAGATTTCAGGGACTCCCCGCGGCGCCGCGCGGCGCGAACGACATTGCCGTCAACGTGCTGATTCTGAGTTTGTGCGGACTCTTCACCTGGGTGATTCTGAGCGGTGT
>CAZWGW010000171.1:0-3441 GCA_964633565.1 uncultured Planctomycetaceae bacterium | reverse complement strand
AACGTACCTGGCGTTCTCGGGTGGATGGCGGGTCTGGATCGATCCTACGACGCGTGATTCCCGGCGAACGGGTCTTTGGCCGCCTCAGCCCTGGGGCCGGAATCGGTTGCGGTTCAGCGTCATTATCGCGGCGGCCGGGCTGATGCACCTGGTGGGGCTTGGTGCATTGGCCGCAGTCGCCGGCGGATGGCTGTTACTGGTGACGATCCCGTTCTCGGCGGGGCTGGGTTGGCTGGTGGCCCACCGGATTGAAGCGCGGGCGCCGGAAGATTGCTGGACCGAACTGCTCGTCTCGACCGCGGACGATGCGGATTATGCGGGTCACAACATCCCGTGACGCGCTGCACATCGAGGGTCAACATACGGGCGAGCACGATCGCGGACGATTGACCTGGACGACTGACGCGGCCGGGTGAAAGCTCGGCGTTGTAACGATTTCGCCCGATGGGGTCGTATTTTTTTCCGCCGGGTGCCGGTTCATCGTTGACGCCGGCTGCAGCCCCTGCTTACGATGTTCGATGAATTGATGGCTTCCAACCCTGGTCACCAGATGTCCGTCTCCGGCCCAGACCGAACCGAATTCACCGCCCGCCGCGGGTCTTGGTACGGTTTTTCCTTTTGGTTTCCCCACCGGGGTTTCCGGGCCGGGTAAGAGCGGAGCATAAGACTCCAGAGCCAACCCGAACAATCCCAGGCCCTGAAACCCGAAAAGTGGTTTCAGGGCCTTTCTGTTTCCGCTGAACGACTGGTCGGGCTCCCGCCCGACGAGTGAAAAGAGCCCTACCAAAACGGTCCTTCCAGAAACGCCAGGACAGGGAGATAAACAGCCATGATCGTCGTCATGAAACGCGGGGTCAGCCCCGAAGCGGTCCAGCGCATGGTCCGCAACGTCGAGGAACTGGGCCTCAAGGCCCACGTCATCGTCGGGACGGAGCGGACCGTGATTGCCGCCGTCGGTGAGAAGCGGAACGGCGAGCGGGAGAAACTCGAATCCTATGACGAGGTCGAAAAAGTGGTCCCCATCCTCGCTCCCTACAAGGTCGCCAGCCGCGAACTGAAACCCGAACCGACGACAGTCACCGTCCGTAACCTCCAGGTCGGCGGCGGGCACATCGGCGTCATCGCCGGTCCCTGTTCCGTGGAGAGCGAGGAGCAGATCCTCAGCACGGCGGCCGCCGTCAAGGAAGCGGGCGCGATGGGCCTGCGGGGAGGCGCATTCAAGCCGCGGACCAGCCCCTACGCCTTCCAGGGGATGAAGGAAGAGGGCCTCAAACTGCTCGCCGCAGCCCGTGACGCCACGGGACTGGCAATTGTTACCGAAGTCATGACGCCGCAGCACGTGGAACTGGTGGCAAAGTACGCGGACGTGCTGCAGATCGGCGCCCGCAACATGCAGAACTACAACCTGCTGCAGGCAGTGGGCGAGACACGGCACCCGGTGCTGCTCAAACGGGGACCGTCGGCGACGATGGACGAATTTCTGCTGGCCGCCGAGTACGTGCTGGACCAGGGGAACAAGGACGTGATCCTGTGCGAGCGCGGCATCCGGACGTTCGAGACGCACACGCGGTTCACGCTGCCGCTGGCGACGGTGCCGTTCCTGCACCAGAAGACGCATTTGCCGGTGATGGTCGACCCGAGCCACGGCACGGGGATCGCGTCGCTGGTCCCGCCGATGTGCGCCGCGTCGATCGCCGCCGGCTGCGACGGCCTGATCGTCGAAGTGCATCCGGACCCGCACCATGCAATGAGCGACGGCGCGCAGTCCTTGACTCCGGAGGCGTTCGCCCAGACGATGCTCCAATGCCGCAAGGTCGCGGCCGCGCTCGGACTCAAGATGTAGAGGCGGGACCCCGCGGACAGCATTGCCGATGACGAATCAGCCGACGCCAGGAACCACGGCGCCGCCTCACGCCGGGCCGCAACTGCGCTGCATCATCAGCGAAGCGGCGATCGAAGGGACCGTGGCCGACCTGGGCCGGCGGATTTCCGACGACTACCGCGGCAAGCCGCTCACGCTGCTGGGAGTGCTCACGGGGAGCATCATCTTCGTGGCCGACCTGATGCGGCAGATCAACCTGCCGCACAAGCTCGGGCTGCTGCAGGCCTCCAGTTATCGGGGGCCGGAGACGACGTCGGGTGCGCTCACGCTCAACCTCGACCTGCTCCCCGATGTCCGTGGGCGCGACGTGCTGCTGGTCGACGACATCCTCGACACCGGCCGCACGATGCAGCGCCTGATGCAGGAGATCCGCGGTCGGGGTGCGATAAGCGTCCGCTGCGCCGTGCTGCTGTGGAAGAAGTCCCGCACGGTCGTCGACCTTCAGCCGGACTATTTCGGTTTCGAGATCCCGGACGAGTTCGTTGTCGGATTCGGTCTGGACTTCGACGACGACTACCGGCACCTGCCGTATATCGGCGTGCTCGAGTCGCGTTAGTGCGATCGTGGCGCAAACTCAGTGACAGACAACTCGCCGTCGAGCTCTATGACGACGGTCACGGCCCCCGACTCCGCCGTGGACAGGACAACACCGTATGGTCCATAGATTGGCGTCAGCGCGTTGACTGCTCCTGACGTACCGGCGCTGGCGACGACATATTTCGGTCGGGCCCATGCCGCGAGTTCCGGTGGATTCGCGTCCCGGCTGCCGTGATGGGGCGACAGCATCACATCGACAGGCTCCACAGGCTGGTCGAGGAGTGCCTGCAAACCTGAGTCTTCCAGGTCCCCTGTCAGCAGGATTGTCCGGCCGGCATAGCGCAGCTTGAGGACGATGGAGTTCGCATTGTCGAGCGTGTCTCCCGGTCCGGGTGGTGGGTGCAGCACCTCGATCGCCACGTTCGGATCGGACCGCAGCCGGTCGCCCATCCAGAGCAGCCGCAGTGGCACATCCGCACTCGATGCGGAGTCACACAGCAACCGGACACTCGATTGCTCAAAGTCCAGGAACGACTGGGCGAACAGCACTTCCCCCGTCGGCACTGTCGCCAGCAGCCCCGAGACGCCGCTGAAGTGGTCGACATCTGCATGCGAGATGATCACGGCATCAAGCCGCGAACGGCCGGCCGACCAGAGCGCCTCCTGCACGGCGCGCTGCGCCCGCTGGCCTGCCCCGAGCGTCCCGGCGTCGTACAGGAGGGTCTTGCCGTCCGGGAGTTCCAGCAGCACGGCACAACCGTGGCCGACGGAAAGGAACGTGCACTTGAGGTCTCCCCGCTCGGCCGGCCTCAGATCCCACACCAGGCTGCAAGCGGTCCACAGCGCCAGCGCCCGCCACACCCAACGGTGAGGAATCGGAAGGCGGACCAGGCCGCTCGCCACGACGAGCAGGCTGTACCACCCGATCAGCCAACCGTGGGAAGGTCCGGGCAGGTAGAGATGACCCAGCGGAGTTGCAGCGCTCCAGGCGACCACGTCGATCAACAGCGCGATCGTCCAGT
>CAZWGW010000170.1:1965-11022 GCA_964633565.1 uncultured Planctomycetaceae bacterium | reverse complement strand
GCGGGGGATTGCCGCCGGCGGCCGGGCGCTGCGGGCGGGCGGGCGGCGATTGCGCGAGAGGCTGCGCGAACGGTTCGACCGTCGGCGCGGTGGCGCAGGGCAGTCGCGGCGGCGCGACGCATTGGCCGATACCGGACGCAAGACCGGACCAGAGTTGACCCCGCGGGACATCGACCTGGAACTGGACAGTGTCGCCGGGCGGCGGGGCCGGCCCAGCCGTGTGCCGGGTTACGATGAGGAGGTGCCGGTCGGGAACGGCCACGTCTGGCGGCGGCGCGGAGAAACCTGGTGCCGGTTCTCGAAAACGCCATCGCTCTGTAAGACCAAACCCGGTGCGGGCCAACAGCGACCCACGCCGCGGGCGCCACGTGCCAGGCCCGCGCCGCGCCGTGTGCGCATGGGCACCGTTGATGATGTCACGCGATTCCGCCGTACATTATCGAAGCCGCCCGCGAGTGTCCGGACGCCAGGCGACATGCGTGACTGGATCGATTACAAGTTCTACGCGGAGCGCAAACTCAACAGCATTGAAGAGGCGCTCCGTGCCGGAAAGACGCCGGACATCAGGCCTCCGCGAACCTTTTCCTCATTCCGGAAGGACTTCCCTCCCGGGAACATCGTCCGCAACAACATCGAAGGGGCGCGGTTCGAACAGAAGATCTCTGCCGCCATTACGGAAGAACTTGGTGAGGAAGGGGCTCAAAAGGTCCTGTCCCAGGCCCACATCAGCGAACTTCCCACGGCTACGCGGGCCAAGGGCGAGCTGACACGCCCCGATTTTGTCTTCCGCAGTTCGGAATCGCCCGGCTTGACGGCGGTCAGCGCAAAGTCAAGACAGAGTTTTCTCGACATGAGTCCGAACGCGGTGCGAACTCAGGTTGTGAAGGACATTGAGGAATCCGTGGCAAACTACTCCGGCGAGAGGCACATTCGCCGCCTCCCGGGCGAGTCAGGCCAGGTCACGCGCATCTGGCTGCTGTATGACTCCGCGAAAGTGCCCCCCAGCCTGCACTCCCTGATTCGTAGTGAGGTGGCGCAGTACAGCCGCCAATTCCCGCGGTCCGGACTTTCGATTGATGTCGGTTTCCTGTGACATTCATTTGTCCCACAATGAGCAACAGATGGTATCTCCTGCGCTGGACTCAGACGTGAAGAGAGCGCCCCGCACGTTTATCAACCTCGGCCGACTCCCTCCCTGGCTGCAGACGCTGATCGCGCTCGCCGTCGTCGCACTCGTCGCTGGCCTCGCGTGGTGGGTGCGGCGCGACCAGCCGCCGGCGGCCTGGATCACGGATCGGATTGTCCCGGTCCTGGGCTGGCTGTTTATCCTGCTCGCAGTGATCGCGGCGGTTGCCGGGTGGCGCCGGCGACGCACCAACAGGCATCCGACGCGCGGCGGGACGCACGACCCTCGCTGAGTTGCGTCTGTGGCGGTATGATGGCACGCGCTGGTGCGAGACGCCGGCCGTGGAGGGTCGATGGCGCAGCAGTTCGCCAGACAGAGGACGCGCACCCGTCGGCGACCTCGGCGAAGCCCGTCGCGCACGCACAACTCGACGTCGCCGAAACCTTCATCCGCAGTGACCCGGAGATCAAGATCGACGTCGTGGGCCACGCAGACCGACCGGCCCGAACAGCCACGGCCAACGCCCGGATCTCACAGCAACGGGCCGAGAACGTCCGTGCAGAACTCGAAATCCGGGGGATCGATCCCGCCCGGTTCATGGAGGTGAGCGGCGCCGGGGCCGCCGCGTGTCCCGTTTCCGGACGCGAGCCGTCCTGCCGCAAGGCCGAGGTTTTCCTGTTCCCCCGCGAGGGGGCCAGCGGCAGCCACCGGTAGGAACCCTCTTTCGCCCAACGTTGACGCCGTCCCGGACGTAGAGAGCGATCGACGCCCCCCCGTGCGTTTGCCAAGCCATTCACCGATGCCGGAAGTGCGACCACAGCTTCCCGAGGATGCCGAGCGCGAAGCCGGCCGCCGGCTGCGGCGAACGATGTGGCTGTTCCCGATGACCGCGAGCCTGCTGTGGGCCGCGTTGCTGGAACTGGAGGCGCGTCAGGAACTGCCCGACCCAAGGGGCCGCGTGCTCCTCGCGGGACTTGCCGGCACGATCTCCATGATCGGCTTTGGACACTGGATCATGGCAGCCCGTGCTCCGGAGACAACGCTCTTCTGGCGTGTGCGATGGCTGGTCGTTCAATCTGCAGCCAGCGGGTGGATCCTGTGCACCTGCATCTCTCCTGTTCCCCTGTCGTCACTCCGTCCCACCGCCGACGACTTCATGCGGGCCGTCGAGAACAATCAGACCTGGCGGGCGCGGGTCTTTCTGGCAATTGGATTCGCGGACTCTGAAACCGCAAGCGGCAAGCTGCCAGCCGCACAGCGCCTGTCGCAGTTCGAGCATTTCCACGCACGCGCACTGGCGAAAGCGGCAGCCAATGGGGATTTACCACTGGTCAGTGCGATCTGGGAGCGCGGCTCCGCGGCGCACACGGCCTGGCAGGTCGCGGCGGGATACGACCGGTCGCTTCCGTGGTTCGTCGAGGACGCGGTGCAGAACGCGGCCGCCGCCGGCCATTGGGAGGTGCTCGCATTCCTGAGATCGCACGGCATGTCGCGGTACGGCGATGCCATTTCTGCGGCCGCGGGGGCCGGCCGGATCGACATCCTGCGCCGCCTCCTTGACGAAGGCGACGACCCCAACCTGGGACTGACGGCTGCGGCGCGGAACGGGCGGCTCGACGTCGTGCGACTGCTGCTCGATGCCGGCGGAGACCCCCGAGGCTTCATCTGGCCGCCGGACAAGGTCGCCCGGATCGGGAATTCGCCACTCATGGTGGCGATCGAAAGGAACCAGGTCGCGGTCGTCGAGGAGCTGATCCGCCGCGGCGTCGACGTCAATTTCTGGGGCACTTATCAGATCGACGAGAAGTGCTGCTTACCCATGCCGATCGAGACTCATCCCCTGAGTTACGCGCGCCAACGCGGCAGAACGCGCATCGTGGAACTGCTCGTGGCAGCCGGCGCGGATGAGTCGGCTCGTTCGGAGCGCCCGGCGCCGACCGGTGACAGCGACCCTCCCTGAGGTCCGCTTGCAGTCCCACGTGCTTGAACCTCCCGGCCTGTCGGCGTAGCCTGCGCACGAACCCACTCTTAAGGTGCGCCCATGTTCGCTCGACTCGTCCGCTCGCTCGCGTTGCTGATTGTCCCTCTCGCCGGCGCCCTCGCCCGCGCCGACCAGTGCGACATCCTCATCTACGGCGGCACCTCCGCCGGCGTCGCCGCCGCCGTGCAGGCCGCGCGGATGGGCAAATCCGTGATCCTCATCGAACCGGGCCGGCACGTCGGCGGTCTCTCCGTCAGCGGGCTCGGCTGGACCGACACCGGCAACAAGGCCGTCATCGGCGGCGTCTCCCGCGAGTTCTATCAGCGGATCAAGCGGCACTACGACCAGGACGCCGCCTGGCGGCAGGAACAGCGCGACGGATACAAAACGTACCGCGCCGGCGACGACGCGATGTGGGCCTTCGAACCACACGTCGCCGAAAGGGTCTTCAACGAGATGCTCAACGAGGCCAACATCCAGGTCGCGTTCGGCAAGCGGCTCCAGCGCGGAGCCGTCACTCTGCGCGAAGGGCGCATCCGTTCGATCACGACGGAGGACGGAGAAATCTACCTCGCCCGTGTTTTCGTCGACGCGACGTACGAAGGGGACCTGATGGCCGACGCCGGCGTCAAGTACGCCGTCGGCCGGGAAGCCAACGCCGATTACGGCGAAACGCTCAACGGCGTCCAGATCAAAAACGCGGTCCATCACCAGTTCGTCAAGCCGGTCGATCCGTACGTCGTCCCCGGCAACAAGGCGAGCGGCCTGCTCCCGGGCATCAACACCGATCCGGGGGAAGACGGCAACGCCGACGGGCGCGTGCAGGTCTACAACTTTCGGATCTGCATGACGGACGCCCCCGACAACCGAGTCCCGTTCGACAAGCCGGAGGGGTACAACGAACTCGATCACGAACTGCTGCTGCGGAATTTTGAGGCGGGCGACCTGCGCATTCCGCTCAGCATCCAGATGCTCCCCAATCGCAAAACCGACCTCAACAACAATTTCGCCGTGTCCACCGACTGGATCGGGATGAACTACCAGTTCCCCGATGATAGTTATGACAATCGAGAGCTGTGGCTTCGCGAACTTGAGACTTATACGCGCGGCTTCCTGTGGACGCTGCAGAACCATCCCCGCGTGCCGGAGGAGGTCCGCAAACAGGTCGCGAAATGGGGCTATGCGAAGGACGAGTTCACCGACAACAACCACTGGCCGTACTGGTGCTACATCCGCGAGGCCCGGCGGATGGTGAGCGACTACGTGCAGACCGAAATGGACTGCAAGCGGACCCGCCAGTGCGATGATCCCGTCGGCATGGGCTCTTACAACATGGACTCGCACAACTGCCAGCGGTACGTCGACCAGACCGGCCACGTCCGCAACGAGGGGGACGTGCAGGTCAGCCCCGGCGGTCCGTACCTGATCTCATACCGCGCGATCGTCCCGAGGAAGTCCGAGTGTTCCAATCTGCTCGTGCCGGTCTGTCTGTCCGCGTCACACATCGCGTACGGCTCGATCCGCATGGAGCCGGTGTTCATGATCCTGGGACAATCGGCGGCGACGGCCGCGTGCCTGGCGATCGACGACCGCCTCGCGGTTCAGGACGTCCCGTATGCCGCACTGCGCGAGCGGCTGCTGGCCGACAAGCAGGTGCTCGACATCCCGCCCGGCTCCACGTCCGCGAGCGGCATTAATCCGAAATCACTTGTGGGGATCGTTGTGGACGACACCGACGCGACGAAAACCGGCGCGTGGCTGCTGAGTCATTCGGTCGGCGGGTTCGTCGGTGAAGGCTATCTGCACGACAACAACGAACAGCAGGGGCAGAAGTCGGTCCGCTTCGAGTTGCCGATCAAAGAGGCCGGCACCTACGACGTGCGGATTTCGTACACGCCAAACCCCAACCGCGCGACCAACGTCCGCGTGATGGTGGCGTCGGCCGCCGACGGGGCGAGGCTTGCCGTCAACCAGCAGAAAGCGCCGCCGATTGAGAAGGCGTTTGTGTCGCTGGGCAGGTTCCGCTTCGAACCGGGACAGCCGGCGACGGTGATCATCTCGAACGACGGGGCGAATGGGCACGTGATCGCCGATGCGGTGTGGGCCGTGCCCGAGTGAAACGGACTGTCTTAACTTTCGGAGTGCGGTGACTTGTCACCGCTTTCGGAATTTCGACGGTAGTTCACGCGCAGCTTATGAGGATGCTCCCCAGGTTGTGACGAGTCCCCGCACTCCGGCATCACCGCAGGACATGCTTTCCTCCGCGATTCAACTCCTCGGTATCGATCCACACTCGGCGGTCCCCGACCAGTTGGGCCCGCCGGTCCCGATTGCCGGCGATGGCATCGTGCGGCACGAGTTGTTCGGCTGATGCGCTGGCCTGTTGAACCGTGTCCCGGCGGGACGCGCGTGCGCCGCGCTCCCCACCTCCCCTCCGCGCCGGCCAATCCCGCCTGCTACAATTCCGTCATGCCAGGCAACTCGTTCGGACAGTCCTTTCGCATCACCACCGCCGGCGAAAGCCACGGGCCGGGTTACGTGGTCATCATCGACGGCGTCCCCCCCGGCATCCCGCTTTCGGTCGACGACCTGATGGCCGATCTGAATCGGCGCCGCCCCGGGCAGAGCCGCATTGTCTCTGCACGCGACGAACCGGACGAGCCGGAGATCCTGTCGGGCGTCTTCGAAGGACGGACGACCGGCACCAGCCTCGCCATCGTGATCCGCAACAGGGACCAGCGGAGCCGGGATTACAGCGACATCAGGGACCTGTACCGCCCCGGACACGCCGACTATTCGTTCGACGCCAAGTACGGGTTCCGCGACTATCGCGGCGGCGGGCGGTCCAGCGCCCGCGAAACAACCGTCCGCGTCGCCGCGGGCGTTGTTGCCAGGAAACTGCTGGCGCAGGAGTTCGGCGGCCAGGTCGTCGGCTACGTCGTGCAGGTCGGCGATATCCGTGCGAACATCCCCGACCCCGCCGCTGTCACGCTGGCCCGGGTGGAGCAACTCCCCGACGGCGAACCAAATATCGTCCGCTGTCCCGACTACGACGCGGCCGGCCGCATGATCGAACTGATCGAGCAGTGCCGGCAGGCGGGGGACTCGATTGGCGGCGCGGCCGAGATTGTCGCCACGCACATTCCGGCGGGGCTGGGGGAGCCGGTATTCGACAAGATCAAGGCGGACCTGGCCAAGGCGCTGTTCAGCCTGCCCGCCGTGCTGGGAGTCGAATACGGCATCGGCTTCGGCTGCGCGACCATGCGCGGCAGCCAGCATAATGATGTGTTTGTAGCTCAGACCAGCGACCCGGACGCTTGCAGCGTCCGGGTCGCTGCGCGCACGGGAGCTGCAATCGCGACGCGCTCGAACCGCCACGGCGGAATGCTCGGGGGCATCACCACGGGCATGCCCATCGTGCTCCGCGCCGCCGTCAAACCGACCAGCAGTCTGCCGATCGAGCAGGAGACGGTGACTCGGGACGGGGCCGCCGCGACGATCCGCACGCGTGGCCGCCACGACCCCTGCCTGCTCCCTCGCTTCGTGCCGATGGCCGAGGCCATGGTGGCCATCGTGCTGGCCGATCACTGGCTGCGTTGGAAAGCACAGTGCAACCCGGTCCAGTCAACCTGAATTGCCGGACCGTCAAAATTTGACAATCGGCCCTGCCCGGGGCTACAAATGGTGCAGCGTGTCCGGTGTCGCCTGACAATGATTGCACTCCTCCCCGCTCTGCGACGGGAGGATCGCTCCCTCAACCCGTTCGGATCGGATGTCGAACAGCAAGAGCCGCAAGTTGGCCGCGGGGTCGCCTGTCCGTGTGAAACCCGGCACCCAGATGCCCGAGTTTCCCGACGTCGACATTTCCGGTTGGACCGGCACGGTGAGCGACTCCCAGGGACGCGGAGCCGACGTCAAATACTTTGTCGAATGGGACGCCGCCGCGCTGGCGCGGATCCCCGACGCCTATCGTCGGCACTGCGAAGACCACGGACTGTTCCATGGCATGGTCTGCCTGAAGGGGGTGGAGATCGACCCGGTGGATGCTGACGATTAGCGCAGCGGCCGGGCCTCGATCGGGCAGCCCGCACACGGCGGCCGTTCTCCGGGCCCGAGGCGAAACGGGTCCGTTTTTGCCGATGTTGCAGTCTGCAGCACCGCGGTATGGCGCGATTGATCGGATTTTGCGTTGGCCGCCGATCATCCGGCCGTGCACAACGGATTGCAAGCTAGGATTCAGAGGTGTGTGAGGCCTTTGTGCCGGCTGTGTCGGCAAGATCGGCCGATTCTGACGGCGCGGTTGCAGCGGATCGCACCATTTCCGCGATCGCGCTTGACAAACGTCTTAAAGTCCGTGCGACGCAGGGGCCGAATTTATAGATCAGACGGTTCGGTTCGTGCTCAACGGGAAGACGATTCCCTCCGGCTGTTCGCAGCCGGGACCGCACGGGCCGACGTCGACAGGGGGGAAGGGACGCTACGGACTGTCGACCGGCCTGCGCAGAGGTTGTCTCTGCCCGGGCATGCGGTCCTCTCTCTCCTGTGCAGACTGCGATTGGTCTGCGGCACTACGGACCCGTTGGCTGGACTTCGGGTGATACGCGGCGGCCCGTACCGCTCGTGTCCCACCGTCCGGCGACCCAACTCCACTCCTGGAATCAATACGGAACCTGAGACTACCCCGCCCGTTCACGGTGGTTCATGCCATGGACCCAATGGCTAGGAGAGCCGGCCATCGTATCCTGTCGGCGTTCGGCCGGCAGACCAATTGGGGTGAAGATCCGGAGGGAGCGACGCACCCTCTGACCCTGAAACGAATGTGATTGGAGAGCCCGCAATGAGGACGATCTTCACTACTGGTCAAGTAGCCAAGATCTGTAAAGTTGCACCCCGCACCGTCAGCAAATGGTTTGACTCCGGTCGCCTCCGCGGCTACCGGATTCCCGGCTCTCAGGACCGCCGCATCCCGCGCGAGCACCTGATCCGGTTCCTGAAGGAGCACGGGATGCCGCTCGGAGAGCTCGAAGATGAAGCGATGGGCAAAATCCTGCTCGTCGGCATCGAAGGGCTGGTGCTGAGCGGACTGAAGGAAATCCTGCCCCTCGAGGACTTCAAACTCGAGATCGCCGCCAGCGGCTTTGAGGCGGGCATCCAGGCCGAGTCGCTCCACCCCGATTGCGTGGTCGTCGACTTCGCCATGGGCCGCAACGAATCGCTGATGATCGCACAGAACCTCCGCCGCAACGCCGACTACACCGACACGGTGCTGATCGGACTGCTCAGCGACGAGGACACGGCGGCCGGCTTCGACCGCACGATCTTCAACGAGACGTTCCGCAAGCCGTTCGACGCGGCGCTGCTCGGCGAGCGGATCAAGACGCTCGTCAGCCGCAAAAAGCAGTTGGTCTGATCGCTCTCCACTCGGGCGGCTCCCTTCCGCCGTAATGCAGCCCGTGTCGCGGAGCGACACGTCTGCATTGGCGCGGCAAGGGAACGCCCGGCCATCGGCAGCGACGGAGGCTGCGTAGAACGGGACGGAAGCCCAGCCGGCTCCTTCGCACGGCAGGCCGTACAGGCGATTTGCCGGTTCCAGCGACGACACGTATGATTCACCGCAGGGGTTCGGACCTTTCGAGGACCGGCTGCTCAGCGCGGTGCTGCGTCGGCTCGCATGCGGCGGTCCAGTGGGCGGCGGCGACCCTGTCCGAAGTGTTGGTCCACCGATCGGACGAGGGCGACTCCTCCAGACTGGTACCGCGGTTGCGGGCGACAAGGCGGCGCGGTGAACATCGGCCAGCGGAATGACCGAGAACCGGGTGAACGTCCGGAACCGCCCGGATCGCTGATGCACGGCTCAAATCAACCGGCCGGCCCGGTGCGCCGCAGGCGCGCCGGTCCGGCCGTTTCCTGTTGGCGCGCCCCCCTGTTCGTCGCGCTCCTCGCCGGGGTC
>CAZWGW010000170.1:0-1955 GCA_964633565.1 uncultured Planctomycetaceae bacterium | reverse complement strand
CACCGTCCTCGCGACGCTCGATCCGGCCGGTTCGTATCCGCGCCTTGCCTCCGGTCCCGGCATTACGCTCGACGAGGTCTTCAACGTCGAGATGGGGGTCTACCAGTGGCGCCGGCTTCGCCAGCATGGCTGGAAACTCTGGTCCAGCCCCCTCCGCGAACAGACGTTTGGCGACCCGCGTGTCAATAACGACCACCCTCCGCTCGGCCGTGTGTGGCTGGGGATGTGGCATGATCTGACGCTGACGCTCGTCCCGCCGGTACGCCCGGCCGGCTTTGGCGTCACCGCGTGTGCACGTACGGGCTCGGCGGCCGCGTTCGCTCTCACGGTATTTCTTGTGGGACTGAGCGCCGCCCGCTGGTATGGAGGCGCCGCCGGATGGATCGCCGCCCTGTCGTACGCAATGCTGCCGCGCGTCTTCGCGCACGCCCATCTGGCGGCATTGGAGACGTCGCTGAACCTTACGTTCGCTGCAACGGCCTTCTGGGTCGCCGACCGGTGGGGGTGTGTGACAGAGGCCCGGGCATCACGCAACCCGTCGCCGTCCGTCGGCACTGCGATCGTGGCGGGAGTGCTCCTCGGCCTCGCCTTGCTGACCAAGATCCAGGCAGTGTTGATCCCGGTTCCAGTTGGACTATGGGCGTTGTATCGCTTTCGCAGGCGCGCCGTTCTCCCGCTGCTCGTATTTGGTCTGCTCGGGCTGGCCGTCTTCTGCCTGGGGTGGCCGTGGCTGTGGATCGACCCGGTCCGGAACATCCGCGACTATTTTGTCCACGGAGTCGATCGCTCGACCGTACACTGCTTCTATCTGGGCCAGCGCCTCGCCGACGTTGACGTTCCCTGGCATTACCCGTTCGTCATGTTCGCCGTCACGGTCCCCCTCGGACTGCACCTGCTGGCCGCGCGGGGATGCTCCACGATTTTTCGCCGTGAGCACTCGGGTCCCGCTGGCGAACAGCCTGCCGATCCCGCTGTGTCCCGCACCGCGCTTTTGTTGTTGTGCGTCGCGTTTGTGCTGGCGTTCTTCGCGATTCCCGGGATTGCCACGTACGACGGGGAGCGGCTGTTTCTCGTGGCCTGTCCGCTCTGGGCCGTGCTCATCGGCGCAGGGGGCGCTCGGATCGTGCGGTGGCTGTCCGAACGCCGGTCGCCGCGCTTTGCTGCCATCGCAATGGCGCTCTTCCTTGCCGCGCAAGGCTACGGCGTCGCCACCATGCACCCCTGCCAGCTCAGTTATTACAACCTGGCCGTCGGCGGGCTGCGCGGGGCAGACCGGCTGGGATTCGAGCGTACTTACTGGGCCGACGGCATTACGCGCTCACTCCTGGAACAGCTTGTCGCACAGGTTCCGCGCGGGGCAACCGTCGACGTCGCCCCCGTCCTGCACCCGA
This sequence comes from uncultured Planctomycetaceae bacterium, assembly GCA_964633565.1. Lineage (GTDB taxonomy): Bacteria > Planctomycetota > Planctomycetia > Planctomycetales > Planctomycetaceae > CAZWGW01. The sequence continues at coordinate 564 of CAZWGW010000170.1, read as the reverse complement.
TCCTGCTGGACGACCTGCCGGCGCAGTCGCCGCCGTTGCGGGAGCACGACATCCGGCTGAGCGCCTACGATGATCCGCACCGCGAACTGGTTCGATACGTCCTCGTGTTCCGCCGCCGGGCCGACCCCTGGCATTCACTCGAGCCGGCCCCGGCGCACAGCCGTCTGCTCGCCGAGACCCGCCTTGAGGGGGTCCAACTCGCGGCCCTCTACGAGCTGGACCACTCTGCAGGCGGCGTCACAGGCACCGCAGGAACGCCACCAGGTCCTCCTTCTCCGCCGCGCTGAGCTGGAGTTCCTGCACGAGGTTGAAGAACTCCACCGTGTCCTCCAGAGTCAGCAGCCGGCCGTCGTGCAGGTAGGGAGGCGAGTCCTTGATCCCCCGCAGCGGGAACGTCTTGATCGGGCCGTCCCCCGCGCTCCAGGCCGCCATGTTGCAGGATACCGGCCGGGAAAATATAAGTGAAATACTTGTTTCCGATACAATTGATAGGAACAGCCTATGGAACTGCACCAGCTCCGTTATTTCGCGGCCGTCGCCGAACTGCAGAACTTCACCCGCGCA
>CAZWGW010000169.1:0-11047 GCA_964633565.1 uncultured Planctomycetaceae bacterium | reverse complement strand
GTCTGGACGTTACCGAGTCTATGAATCGTTGCTCGGGTCTTGGCTGTCGTCGACCGTTTCCATTCGTGGTCGGTTTCTAGTGGGTGCCTATATGTTCAGCGGAAATGCACCAATTGCAAGGATCGATTCGATCGGTCTGTTTGGGCCACGCGGTCCATTCTTTCTTCCGCCAATCCTGTCCCGAGTGCGCTGTTTCATCGCGGGCTCAGATCTGGCCAAGTGTGTGCCACCGCAAGGGGCATCACACCTCGTGTGTTACGACGACAGGGTGGCAACAGCGTGTGCCGCAGCCTTGACCATCGGAGCGAAGGCAATTGGGCCAGCTATGAGCAAGCCATGCGCCTCGAAATTGATGGACAATTTCCTTGGGAGTCCTGGTCGAAGCCCGTATTGCCCGGCGGAGTGTGTGGCGGCATTGGAGGCTTCGACTTGGCTTTCCGCGCTGACAGCAACGGGCATCATCGCGATGGTCGACAAGATGAAGTGTGGCGCGACGGGCGCGGCCAACGTGAGATCCACGTTCGGCGGACCATGTAGGGATCCATTCAAATCGGGCGCTGTGTACCCCGATCCTGACCTAGCAGTGGCCATTGGCGCTGTGGACCGATCAGAGTCTGTGGTAGCTGGCAATTGGCAGTGCGGTGTGGGCATTTCAACTGAATTTGATCTTGCCGGCAATATCTTCAGTTGTCCATGCTGCCCTTGCACCTACCAAGTGACACGGACACTCAGGCTCAGCGACTTGTACGACTTCATTTCCACCTTGCCGCCGAGCGCTCCACCAATGAGTCCATTTTGGTGTGCCGCCGTCGTCGAAGCGGCAGGAATCGGCAAGCCGTTCAAGACGGAATGCAAGATCAAGAACACCTTTCAGGGAGCGGGTCGCAAATGTGAGCGAGAGAAGGGTGAATGGAAATAGCGCGCATACACCACCTTCGGGCAATCCTTGTGACAGACATGATTATCATGCTTGTACGAATTCCCGCTGCAATTTGGGGAACGATAATCATTTCCACTAAAGGGATTGTGCTGCAGCCATTGGCACCGCTGCAATGGATTTGTGATGGTGTTATGTGTACCGCGTCAATTGTCGCAGCCTACACCGCGATCAGATTGCGGCGGAATGCGATGGTTCCCGGAACAATCGCGGCTGCGCTGACCGCAGCGTCAATTGTGATTGGAGGCATGGTTCAGTCCAAGTCGGAGGAATTGTATGGGACTCCAACGGGGCCACTTCCAGATTTCATCACGCCGATTGTTATCGGAATACGCGTCATGTGGTTAGCGATTTACACCGCTGCAATCTTCCTGAGCAACCGTCCGCGCTCGCTACGCTGCGGGGACTGAACACAGCCCCTCGGGTGGAGACCGGCGATGTCGCGGGAGCGGAGCGCATCTGGCGGGAAGTGCTGGCGCGGTATCGTCGGAGCGGCAAGACCGTCGCTGAGTTCTGTGAGCTCGAGGGCGTGTCGACGCCCACGTTCTACGCGTGGAAGCGCCGGCTGGCTGCGAACGCTGTGAACGAGCGGAGGGCGTCGAGGCGCCCCGCGCCGCTGTTCGTGCCGCTCTCACCGGGCTCCATCACTGCCAGATCATTGCGAGAAAGCCAAGCGCTTGGAATATGTGGCACAAGCCTGAGTCGCGCGGATGACAGCGATGAATCCACGAGCCTTTCGTCTGATTCGCCGCGCTGTTTTCGGGTCCCTGGCACTGATTGCATCCGTTGGATTCGCCGCCTTCGCCGGGGTGCTGCTTTTCGTCCAGCCCGCCGGGGCAGGCAAACACATTTTTCGTGATGTTCTGGTGGACTGCTTCGCAGTTGCCGCCCTCTTCATGCTGCTGGCAGCGGTCCAATCATTTTCCGGCGGGAGTCAGTGGGTGATGGCACTGATGGACCGAACCGGTCCAAAGGCGTCTCTCGTGATTCTGGCCTTTGCAATCGGGATTTGTGTGTTCGCAACGATGATCATGGCGTTCGGTTGAGTCGCCGCGTGTGTCAGCCACAGCAACGCAACGCTTGTTCCGCGGCGAACTTCGCGCGATCGCGATGCGCGCGTTACGACATCCGCGGCTGTCGGGTGCGATTGCGTCCGAACAGTGAATGCGGATAATCGGTTGGGCACTCAACCCGAAGGTGTGATCATGAAGCCAATCGTGAGGAACATCCTGTCTCCGGTTGCCGGATTTATCGGTGGCAGCGTGGTCAACGTGCTGCTGGTGAACATCGGTCCGTCTGTTGTGCCGCTTCCGGAGGGGGCCGACATTTCCACGATGGAGGGCCTGCGGAAGAGCATGGACCTGTTTACGCCGGCGAACTTCCTGTTTCCGTTCCTCGGTCATGCGCTGGGGACGCTGGCGGGCGCCTTCATCGCCGCGAAGGTTGCCGCCAGCCACAAGATGACGTTTGCGATCGCCGTCGGCGTCTGTTTTCTGCTGGGCGGCCTGGCAATGGTGACGATGCTGGGTGGGCCCCTGTGGTTCAATGCGGCCGACCTGCTGCTGGCGTACATTCCGATGGGGTACCTGGGGGGGATTTTCGCGGGTGCGCGGAGGCCGCCGTGGATTCAAGCGCCGCGCTAAACCGCAAGCGACGCGGGAGCGGCGAGTGGATTGGGGAGAAAATGGTGAGTGTCGTCGCGGGCAACGCGACATTTGTTCCGCGGCAAGCCGCGCTCGTCCGACTGACGAGCCAGGGGGCCAATCACGCGCATGACGCAGCGAACGAATTACGTGCTGATCGACTACGAGAACGTCCAGCCGACGGACCTCGCGCTGCTTCGCGAAGGTCCCTTCAAGGTCAAAGTGTTTCTGGGAGCGCACCAGCCGAAAATCCCCGTGGCGCTCGCCGCGGCGCTGCAGGCACTCGGCGCCAATGCGGAATACGTGCTGCTCGACGGATCGGGCGCGAACGCCCTCGACTTCCATATTGCGTACTACATCGGGCTGCTCTCGGCGCAGGATTCGGCGGCGTTCTTCCACATCATTTCCAGGGACACCGGGTTCGATCCGCTGCTCAAGCACCTGAAGGCCAAGGGAGTATTCGCCCAGCGCTCCACGTCGATCGCGGCGATGCCGTACTTCAAGCCGTCGCTGCCGTCCACGAGCGACGCCCAGGTGGACGTCGTGGTTGACCGCCTGACTCGAATGAAGGCGGCCCGGCCCCGCAGTCAGAAGACGCTCCTGAGCACGCTCCACGCCCTGTTCAAGAAGGAACTCTCGGAGGAGCAGGTTTCGGGGTTGTTCGGATTGCTGTGCAAGCGCGGGATCGTGAAGGTGGACGGGACGAGGGTGTCGTACGAGCTGCCGTCGGCGTAAGAAGGAGTAGTGGCTTCGGTCCAGATCGGCGACTGCGCGCGTGCGATTGACGATTCGTTTCCGCGAAGTATGCTCGGTGCGAATTCCCGGCGCGAGGCCAACATCGACGCCCAACGGAACATTGCGTTTGACCGAGGAATCAAGCGCCGCGCTAAACCGCAAGCGACGCGGGAGCGGCGAGTGCGTCGGGGAGACGGTGGTGAGTGATGTCGCGCTGTCGTCGAAAGCAATGCGACACCTGTCGCACGGGAAGTTTCGTACTCTTGTGATGTCAATCCGAATCGCCCATGCCAACTGCCGCCATCCACGAAATCGCTCCCGATCTGTTCCGGCTGTCGGTTTACGTCCCGGATTTTGACATGCAGTTCAACCATTTCCTCGTGCGCGACGAGGAGCCGCTGCTGTTTCACACCGGGTTGAAAGCGATGTTTCCCGTGTTGCGGGAGGCCGTGGCCACTTTGATCGATCCGGCCAAACTCCGATACATCGCCTGGAGCCACTTTGAATCCGACGAATGCGGCGCGCTCAACGACTGGCTGCAACTGGCGCCGCAAGCGGAGCCCGTCTGCACGCTCGTCGGCAAGCTCGTCAGCGTCGACGATTTCTCGATCCGTCCCGCGCGCGGCATGACGCCCGATGACGTGTTGAGCACGGGCCGGTATCGGTACCGGTTCTACCGGTCGCCCCACATTCCGCACGGTTGGGACGCCGGGGTGCTGTTCGAGGAGACGCGCAGGACGCTGTTCTGTTCCGATCTCTTTCATCACTTCGGGAATGTGGAGCCGGTCACGACATCCGACCTGATCGAGCCGACGCGACAGGCGATGCGACAGTTGCAGCAGGGACCTTTGGCCGGCTACATGCCCTACACGCGCCAGACCGAAGGGGTCCTGCGCTCGCTGGCGGGGCTCAAGCCGCAGACGCTGGCCGTCATGCACGGGTCGTCGTATGTCGGGCAGGCGGAGCGGCTGCTGATCGAGCTGGGGGGCGTCATCAGGGAACACTTTGATCAGGCGTGATGCGGTCCGTTGAGCGGCGCGCTAAACCGCAAGCGACGCGGGAGCGGCGCGTGGGAAGGGGGACGGTTGTGAGTGATGTTGCGTGTGGTCGCAGGCAACGCGTCGCTTGTTCCGCGGCAAGTTTCGCGCTATCGCGATGCGCGCGATATGTCATCCGCGGCTACTCGGTGTGACGTCCGGTGGTGGCAGCGGGCGAGTCATTGAGCGCCTGCACGAGCACGCGGAGGAACGGCTCGACGTCCGTCACGAGGCCGACGGTCTGGTAGGTGCCGCGGTCGGCGAGCTTGGTCACCGTAGCGGGGTTGATGTCGACGCACACGACTTTCACCCGCGCCGGGAGCAGGTTTCCGGTCGCGATCGAGTGCAGCGTGGTGGCGATCATCAGGCAGAGCGTCACGTCCTGGCAGAGAGCGCGCATTGCGCGCTGGGCATCCAGCACGTCGGTGATGACGTCGGGCAGCGGGCCGTCGTCACGAATGCTGCCGGCCAGCACGCAGGGGATGTTGCGGCGGACGCACTCGTACATGATGCCTTCTTTCAGTACGCCGGCCTCGACGGCCTGCCGCAGTCCTCCCAGGCGGCGGATGCGGTTGATCGACCGCAGGTGGTGCTCGTGCCCTTCGAAGGCCGCGTGACCGTGCGTCATCGAGATCCCCAGGCTCGTGCCGTAGAAGGACTGCTCGACGTCGTGCGCGGCGAGCGCGTTGCCGGCGAACAGCACGTGGACGAAGCCGTTCTGGATCAGGCTGCTGAACAGGTCCCGGCTGCCGGTGTGCACGACGGCGGGGCCGGCGACGACGAGGATGCGGCCGTTGCCGTCGCGGGCTTCGCGCATGACGCGCGCGATGTCGCGGACGGTGACGCCCTTCGGCTTTTCGCTGGAGACGGTCGAGTTCATGAAGCTGAATGCGTCGCTGCGCGTGGTGTCGCGCTGCACGGGATGGACCCGCGTCCCGAGGCGGCCCATGACGACGAGCTGTCCGCGGCGGACGTCGGACATCGCCAGGCACCCGGCGGTTTTCTGCGCCGGGTTGACGACGATACCGCAGTCCATTTCCTGCCGCTGGACGCGGAGCCATTCGCCGTTGACGCGGACGTCGGTGTCGTCGTTCGTGGAGCAGTAGAAGCCCTCAGGAAACGCGCCGTCCATGTCGGCCGGTTCGAGGCGGCAATCCTGCAGGTTGAGCGGGACGGCGCCGTGCTGGCCGATCTCGACGAGGATCTGCTCGAGCTCGCGGTCGGTCGGAGCACTGACCTTGAGCCGCGCGTAGCTCGGGTCGCGGCGGCTGTGGCCGATGCGGACCTCCTGGACTTCGAAGTCGCCACCGAGGGCCGTGATTTCATCGAGGATTTTGGGGAGGATCAGGCTGTCGATAATGTGGCCGGAGACCTCGACCTCTTCGGTGCTGGCGGCGGGCGCCGGTGGTGCCGCCTTGCGGGGTGCGCTCACAACGGTTGCCTTTCGATCGGGACCGGGGACGGATAGCATGTCCGTTTGCCGCGTCCATCCGGCGGAATTGTACGTCGCCAGCGGCGCGGACGCGATCACACTCCCCTCCGCCCGAATTCTTCGCGAATTCGGCTACGATCCCTGAATTCCCGGCGAATTCGGCGACTGCCCCGATGCTCGAAATTGGACTGATCGGCCTCGGACCGGAATGGGAGGAACAGTATCGCCCGGCGCTGGGCGGATTGCGGCAGCGGCTGCGCGTGACGGCAGTGTACGACTTTGTCGCCTCGCGCGGGGCGCAGGTCGCGGCGGAACTGGGCGCGGCGCACGTGACCGGGATGCGGGCGCTGCTGGAGCGGTCCGATGTGGCAGCCGTGCTGATCCTCGACAGCGCGTGGACGGGACTGTGGCCGATGCGGTTCGCCGTCGAATATCGTAAACCGGCGTTCGTGGCCCGCGTGGGGGAACACTTGCCGGCGGAACTCGAAGAACTGCAAGCGGGCGCGCAGGAAGCCGGCATCCTGGTCGTCCCGGAGTTGCGGCACCGCGCCACGCCCGCGACGATGCGGCTCCGCGAATTGACGGCCACCCAGCTCGGGCCGGTTCAATCGCTGGAATTGGAACTTGACGTCGGTGCAACGGCCCTCCTGCAGTCGGCCTGGGTCGCCGCGCTCGACTGGTGCTCCTTCGTGGCACAGTCGGCACCGCTCGAGGTGACGCCGGTCGCCGGCCAGACGACGGGAGTCAGCGTCCGCTTCAAGCGGGCGACGACTGGCGGGACCCAGGTGGAGGCCCAGATCCGTGTTCTGCAATCGGGATCGGGGGCGGAGCTGCCGGGCGTCACCGCGCGTGTGGCGTGCGTCGCCGGGAGCGCGGACGTGCTGGAGCCGCACGTTCTGGTCTGGCGCCGCGGTGAGGACGAGGTGCGGGAATCGCTCGGTTCCGACCGTCCGGGAATCGAGGTCCTGCTGGGACACTTCGCGCGGCGCATCGTGGGGGGACTGGTGCCCGTGCCGGATCTGGGGGATGTGTGCCGGGTGCTGCGGTTGCTGCCGTCGGCATAACTTGCAGTTGTTCGATGGATCAGTGCGGGTCGTGATGCAACCATCGTGACCCGAAGCGCCGGCATGGAAAACGTCTTCTCCCGGAGCACAAGTCGGGAGATTGGACATCGACGCAACTCAGCCCCGCTTACTCTTTGATGTTGCGCTTCGCGCGATTTGCCGGGAGAATGTCAAAACCCGAGGCGTACGCGAGCCGATCGGGCGTCGATGCAACTCAGTCCCTCGCTTACGCTCTTTGATGTTGCGCTGTGTGCGATTTGCCGGAAAAACCTCATAACCCGAGGCGTAAGTCCGGCGATTGGGCGTCGACGCGACTCAGCCCCTCGCTTACGCTTCGGGTTACGATGTCAATCAACTCACGCCAAAAGCGCGACATCAGAACTTACGCTTCGGGTCACGAAAAGCAAAACCGGCTACCGTTGCTCACTGCTCCCGGTATGCCTGCCGTGAGCGGTACAGCCCGAGCCGCTCCGCGAGCGCCGGCGGCGGATTCGCGCCGGCCTGTGCCAGCGCCTGTTCGGCCCGCGAGACCGCGGCGTCGAAATCGCCGGCGGCCGCGTGGGCGGCGGCCAGCGTGTCGAGCAGGTCCGCCGACTGATGTTTCGTCAGCTCGCACGCGCGTGTGGCCAACTCCACGGCGCGCGGCGGATCGCGAAACTGCGCGTCGCCGCACGTCGCCAGCAGCCAGGCCATGTCGTTGATCGCCCCCGGTACATCCGGTTCGAGTCGGAGAGCTTTCTCGTAGTCTTCGGTCGCCTGCCCGTACTCGCGCAGTTGCTTTCGGGCGTAGCCGCGATTGGCGTGCGCCGCGGCGTAGTCGGGAAACAGTTCGATCGCCTGCGAATAGTCTTCGATTGCCGCGGCGTAGTCCCCCTTCAGCCGCCGGGTCACGCCGCGGTTGTTGTACGCCTCGGCGAACTTCGGATCGATCCGGATCGCGGCATCGGAGTCGGCCAGGGACTCGTCGAGTTGCCCGAGTGCGGCGCGGGCGCTGCTGCGGTTGTCGTAAGCGCGGGCACTGTTCGGATCCAGCTCAATTGCGCGTGTGTAGTCGGCGATGGCTTCGGCCAGCTTCCCGCCGCGCTGGTGCACGGCGCCGCGGTTGATGTAGACGCCTGGTTCTTTCAGCCCGAGCCGGATCGCCTGCTCGAAGTCCCGCAGGGCGGCGTTCAGTTCACCGAGCTGTAAGTGGGCGATGCCGCGGTGGTGATATACCTGTGAGGTCGGTGTTTTGGCCACGATGGCGTCGAAGTAGGCAACCGCCCGTTCGATTGCGACGACGTGTTCCCGATCGAGCCAGCCCCGGTAGCGGGGGATGAGCAGCCACTGCCCGCTCTCCTTGGAGTATTGGAGGATGCTGCCGGGCGGGACCTTCCCCATCGACTCCGTTCCCGCGCGAGCCTCGGCCTCGTCAGTGACGACGATCACCGTCCTGCTGGCTGAGAGGAGCGGCAGCTCCTCCGGCTCCGGTGGCGCCCCCCCGGCTGCAACTCCGCTGATGAGGCAAACGATGCACACCAGACCTGCTGCACAGTGCCGAACACCAATACAGGACAGAACTTGCAAGCATCTGTTGCAGGTCGCCCGTGGATCTCGAGGTGTTGCTGAAATCCAACATCCAGTCGCTTGAATTGGGTTCGACATGGCGTATCTTATGTAGTCGAAGCAGACGGAACAACGCGACTGTTTTCGCAAAGTACCGCAAATTGACGCTGAGCCATCGCTGGGGGGCGGCGGCGTCGCTCTCGATCCCGCGGCACGTATGTCGCGGCCCCCGGCGAGCACTGGGGACTCCGGCACGATGACGGACACGATGTCGACGGTCAAGGGGCCGTCGAGTCCTTGGGTTTCCCGTCCCGAAATACCGGAGGAGGACTGCTGATGTTGAGCAATTTCATGAAGATGGCCCCCGCACTGGCGTTGCTGTGCGCGGCGGCGGCACAAGCCGGGGACTGCGGCTGGCATCGCAGTGACTGTTGCCCGGCGCCGTGCGCGGCGCCCTGTCAACCGTGCTGCCAGCCGGTGGCGTGCGCTCCCGCGTGCGAGGAAGTCACCCGCACCGTGATGGTCCCGGAATGGACGACCGAGCGAAGGACGATCACCTGCACTGAGTATCAGCATCAGCAGCAGGAGCGGACGATTACCTGCTGCCGTCCGGTGTGGCGCGAAGAGCAGCGTGAAGTGACCGTGATGGTCCCCCGCCAGGAGATGCGGACCGTGACGCGCACCGTGTGCCGGCCGGTGTGGCGTGAGGAACAGCGGACCGTGACCGTGATGGTACCGCACCAGGAAGAGCGGCAGGGGACGCGCATCGTCTGCGAGATGGTGCCGACGGAAGTTGAACAGACCTATTGCGAGATGGTCCCGCACCAGGAAGAGCGGACCATGACGCGCTGCGTGTACGACACGGTGACCGAGGACGTGGAAGAGACGTTCTGCGTGATGGTCCCCCACGCCGAAACGCGGACGTGTACGCGGACCGTCTGTGACCGGGTAACGGAGCAGGTGACCCGCACGATCTGCGTCGACCGCGGCCAGTGGGTGTGCGAGACGATCGCCGACCCGTGCAATCCGTGCTGCACGCGCACGGTGCGCCGCTGGTGCCCGAACATCGTGGAGGAACAGGTGACGTGCAACGTCTGCCGGATGGTCCCCCGGCAAGAGACCGTCGAGTACCAGGTGACCGTCTGCACGCCGGAGCAGCAGACGCGGACCGTGCAGCGGACGCGCTGCGTGCCGCGCCAGGAAGAGTACACGTGCACGGTGACGGTGTGCCGGCCCGAGCCGCGGACGCGGACGGTGACGGTGTGCCGGCCGGTGGCGCGCGAAGTGCCGTGCACCTATTGCGTGACGGTCTGCCGGCCTGAAGAGCGGACCTGCTGCGTGCGGGTGTGCGACATGGTCGAAGAGCAGGTCGAGTGCCAGGAATGCGTCACGGTCTGCGAACCGCAGACGCGGACCTGCTGCGTGCGGGTGTGCGACATGGTCCAGGAACAGCAGACAGTGATGTGTGACGTGTGCGTGCCCGTCGAGGTCCAGCGCGAGGTCGACGTCTGCGTGTGCCACATGGTGGAGCGGACGGTGACCTGCAAGGTTCCGGCCTGCCCGCAGGTGTGCTGTGCTCCGGCCTGTCCCAAGGACTGCTGTGACGACGACGACGACTGAATCCCGGTCTGGTTTGGTTGATTCCACGCGGCCCCGGTCAACTGCCGGGGCCGTTTTTGTTGTGCAGGCCGATCTTGCCGGCCCGTTGCCGACTTGGGATAGTGATGTGATCACGTGGTGACGTGGAGTCAAATTGCAGCGGTGTTCCGGCACCTCAATCACCGTTCCACGGGCGTCAAGCCGGTGGTGACGTAACCCAGACAAGGAAAACCACATGCTTCAGCGTCCCGTCGCAATCGTTGTTGCCTTGTGCGCGCTGGCGGCGGCATGCTCCGCAATGGCCGGGCTGATCAGCGGCACGGTCAATACGACGGATGCCGATTCGGGCAAGCTCGTGGTCGACGTCAGCGCCGGGGGAGCGAAGACGTTCCGGGTTCCCGAGACCGCCAGCGTTACCCTCGACGGCAAGAAGGCGTCGATCGCGGATCTGCAAGCCGGGCACCAGGTCTCGGTCTATACATCCGATTCGGGCGCGGTGACGCGGATCCGCGCGCGGGCCGCCGCGTCGGCGGCGACGCCGGCGGTTCCCAAACCGGCGCCGCCGGCCGGCCGCGACTCCGCCGCCGCGACGTCCGCCCCCGTCGCCACCGGCGGCTGGACCCAGTATGGCGGGCCGGGGCGCGACAACCGCTCTGTCGAAACGGGCCTGCTCAAGGAATGGCCGGCCGAGGGGCCGCAGCGGCTGTGGACGGGGGAAAACCTCGGCGCCGGATACTCATCCGTCGCGCTGGCGGACGGAAAAATCTTCACGATGGGCGCGCGGGGGGAGGACGAATACGTCATTGCGCTCGACCTGGAACGGGGCGAGGAGGTCTGGTCGACCCGCATCGGCGCCAATCGCCACGACGGCGCTGGCGACGGCCCGCGCGGCACGCCCACGATCGACGCCGATCGCGTCTATGCCCTTGGCGCCAACGGCGACCTCGTCTGTCTCGACATCGCCGACGGCCGCCGCATCTGGGGGGGGAACATCCTGCAGGAATTCGGCGGGAACAACATCGGTTGGGGGATCAGCGAGTCGGTGCTGATCGACG
>CAZWGW010000168.1:0-11109 GCA_964633565.1 uncultured Planctomycetaceae bacterium | reverse complement strand
ATCTCGATTGGGAACTGCGGATCCCGTTCGTCGCCACCCTGATTGCCGGCTACATGTCGATTTATCCGTTGCTGTGGTGTGCTCCATTCGTGCTCCGCCGTCCGGGCGAACTTGCGGCCCTCGCCCGCGTGCTGGCGCTCGTGACCCTGTGCGGTGGAATTGGTTTTGTACTGCTCCCCTCGGAACTGGCGTATGACACTCCTGCCCCGTCCGGTCCCTGGGCGCCGCTGTTTACGTTCGCCGACCGCGTGAACCTGAATTACAACCTCGTGCCGTCGCTCCATGTGGCGCTGGCGACGGCCTGCGTCGCGATCTACGCGCGCCATGCCGGCACGACTGTGGCTGTCGGCTTGTGGACCTGGTGCGCCGTGATTGCTGCATCCACCGTGCTGACTCACCAGCACCATCTGCTGGACGTTGCCACGGGATTTGTGCTTGGGCTGGCACTCGGGCGCATGGTCTACCCCCGTTACGCTGCGCCGGACGCTGCTTCGGCCGTCCTGCCGGCCGACTCCACAACATAGGGTGCAAACACATCGTCCCAGCCGGGCTGCGGGTCAAGAACAGTCGGTTTGACGTCTCCGGCCCGCAGACCCTGCGCAATCCGGCGGCGCTCGAAGAGTTGCCAGCCCGGGGGGCCGGACGCATCGAGCAGTCTGACGTCGATGGGATCAAGCTGGCGGAGCCGGCAGGCATAGCGGTAATACGGATTCTCCTCGAGAGCAGCCTGCAGCGCCCGTCCGAGTTGCTCCGTCGACAGGCTCAATGATTGCGCTGACCCAGGCTGAATGTACAGCCGATACCGTGGCGGCGTCCCGGACTGGGGCGCCACCAGCGCAAACGTGGGCGTGAGCTGGAATCTGTCGAAGGCTCGATCCAGCACGGCGCGGACGTGAGGCTCTGCCAGCTTCTCGCCCACCAGATCCGCCGTGGAATTCGCGCGGCCGAGGAATACGAGCAGCGGACACCGGTCCTCCCAGCCGACGACTTCCACGACGTCGTGCAGCCGGTAGCGATACAGTCCGCCCCCCGTCGTCAGCACGACACTGTACCGGCCGCCGGTTTCCAGTTCGTGTGCCAGCCGGCAGTCACCGTTCGCCGACGATGTCGCTCCCGAAACCTGTTCCTCGAATTCAAAGAAGTGCGATCGCAACGCCAGCGCAGCGCCGAAGCGCCCGACGAGCGGAAACGAAACGCACCCTTCCGTCGCGAGCAATCCCTTGGGCTGGATATCCACCGTGGGAAAGAACTCCTGCACCTGTGGTATATAAACTCGGGACGAGGCGTCGGCCCAGCAACTGATCAGCGCCAGCCGCGGCCACAGCCTGCGCAGTTTTTCGGACAGCGCGGTGTTCGAGTTCAGGATCGTGCCGACAACGCGCGCCCGGCGCGGCACCTGCCGGCACAACTCCGCACAGAGTCGATCGGTCCAGTCGTCCAGCACTGACAGGAGCGCCGTCAGAAATGTCGGACTCCAGACGGAAAACAACGCCAGGTCGTCCGCCCGCAGCAGCCAGGAGAGCGTCGCGAACCGGAATTCGTCGATGTCGGGTTGCCGTGCCACGTCCGCCGGGACGGCCATCAGCCGCCCGATCAACAGCCGTCCAAGTCCGCCCAGGTAGTCGGCGTCCGTGTCGAAGCCGATTGCGATCCCACCGGATGTCCGTTGCGGCGGCCCCAGCGCCGGTGAGATGGACCAGTACGCGCGACCTTGCCGCACGGCGGGGCGCTTGCGGAACAGGTCACAGATCCACGCCGCAATCATCCGCTGATACTGCCGCTGCAGCGATGCGGTGTACGGAATCAGCTTGCGGACGGACGAACTGCCTGACGTCGGTTCGAACAGACGGACCGGCTCCGCGTGGAGCACGTTCGCCTCTCCGGCGGCCGCGCGCTCAATCAAAGGCGCAAGCGCCTCGTAATCGGTCACCGGCACGCGCCGCTGGTACTCCCGCGGCGAGCCGATCTCTCGGAATCCGTACTGCCGGCCGAACCAGGTCCCGGCATTCGCGGTGAGCATCTGTCGCAGCAGGTCCGCCTGGGCCTGTGCCGGATCGAGGGCGGCGCGGCGGAACGCGCGCCACTCGCGGCGGCAACTCCACATCCAGAGCGTGTTGGCGCACCAGGCCGCGTTCATGACGTGCGATCGCCTCCGCCGGAAGCCATGGCTGTTTCCATCGCGCCGGCCGCACGGATCATCTTCCACGCGGCCGTCGTGAAGTTATCGGCCGTCAAGGGCGCCAGGCAGCACAACTCATCTCCCGCCGCGTGCCGAGGATTTCGGGCGCAGAAATGGCGCACGTGGGGGTCTCGGACCTGCTCCGGGAACACGTCGGCGACGCCGGCGCGCAGCCGGCAGCCCTCCCCATCGGCCCTCACAATCTGTGCCGAGGGATCGTACGCGGCCGGATACCTGTGACGGCCCAGCGCGTGCAGCACCTCCCGCTCCCGTTCCGGCAACGGTCGATCGAAACGCGGATAGAACTCATGAAAGAAGAGCGGCAGAAAGCGATAGGTCCTGTATCCCTTGCTGATCAGAAACCAGTACAGGTCGTGAGCGGGGGAATTCGACATTACGCGGAGTGCCAGCCGCCCCCACAGACCGGCCAGGGGGTTCCGCTGCCAGTACCGGCGGTCGATGATGGTGTCTCCCGAAAAGAGTGCTCGCACCGGCCGCCCGGCGACCTCCAGGTCGAACACCATCTGCGTTGAGAACCCGCACAGAGCGCCGGTGACCACGTCTTCAAGCTCGATGACCCACTGTTTTTCGTCGAGATCGGCATCGAACACGTCCCGGCGCACGTTCTCGTAGTACCCCGTCATCAGGGCGAACATTTCGTCGCGCCGCCCGGCAGGGAGCAGGACGACTTCGCGAATGGTGCCGGTCACGGACATTTCATTCCTCACAGCGCGCCCAGTTCCAGATACGGCGTACGTCCGTCGAGGGACGTCCGCAATTCATTGCCGTCGTCCCAGCAGACATGGAACATCTGCGTAACATACTCAGCCCTGCTCCTGTGGCGCGCGGCCGGCGCCAGGGGATCGGTCTCGTGCAGGCCGATCAGCAAATATGCGCCCGCGCCCGCGCGTTCGACGGCGGCGTCCAGCAGCGCCTCCCAGACGGCGAGATCATCGTCAGCAACGACCGGTACGGCGGCAACCGCGTAACGGAACGGCTCGCCCACCGACGGCAATGCGGGCCGTCCGCGCAGGCGGCTCCAGCCGTTGTAAAACGGCTTCGCCCACCGCAGCCGCGTGGAGTACCTTTCGACGACGGACTGGCGGAACTCGCTCTGGTCCCAGACTCCAATCGTCCCGACGATCCGGTTGTTGCGCACGGCGAGCAGCAGGTCTTCCGGCCGGAGATCCAGGAACGTCCCGTCGGGTCGGAAGAAATCGCGCTCGCCGTAACAGGGGAAGAACTGACGCCGCGGCCCATGAGTCGTCAGGAAGTCGCACAGTTCCGGCACATCCTGCACAGTCGACGGGCGGATGTGTACGTCGCGCGGTGAATGTCCGTTTCTGCGCCGGCCAGAGAGGGGGATCGCCAGCGTCAGATAGCGGCCTGCAAAGTAATAGCCTGGGAGCCCCGCTCGACCCGACGTCAGGATCTGCAGCGCGCGATCGTTCCCGTCTGCAATTGTTGTCAGATAGAGCTTTGTCCGGCCGTCCGCGTGCAACTCGTGAAAGTACGCATAACCGCGCGCAACGAGGCCCAGATTGCGGTACTCCGACAGGACGCGGAGACTGCTCAAGTAACCGATCGGCATCCGCAGGCCGTTGACATACATCTCACGGCAGGACCGCACGCCGAATCCGACGATCCGGTCGTGTGCGCCGTCCCGGCCGATCACCGTCTGCGAAAACGGACCACCGAGCGGCTCGGCCGCGAAAAAGTCGGGCTCGCGACGGAAAGAAACCGAGATGTCGCCGTCCATCGGCGTCTGCGCCAGGACCTTTCGCAGTTCGGCGTCGTCGGCGCGCGTCGCCAGATCAAACGAGTACCGGCTCATCGATCGGCTCCTCCGCGTCGGCACCGGCCCCGATGTGCAACCCCTGCCGCAGGTCGATGTCGAAGTGCGCCTGCAGGTTCAGCGCCAGGTAGACCCCCGCCATCAGCAGGTTCTTCGCATTAGCGCGGCCGTCGATGAACCGCCGACCCATGGAACTCCAGCGGTAAAAGTCGCGCCGGGCGCCGAGACACAGTTCCTGCAGTTCGTCCGGCTGCATGCGCCGCGGCTGAAACGTCACGTCGCCGACTCGCGATTCGGGGTCCAGCCACCATTTCTCCGTCAGCAGGCGACCTTCGTCGGCCAGACGTCGGTAGAGCGGCGTGCCCGGAAACGGGATCAACTGGTTGAACGCCGCCAGAAACAGTTTCTGCTCGACCGCAAAATCGACGCTGCGGCGGATGGTGTCGGCGTCATCGTGATCGTACCCGAACACGAAGGTGCCGTAGACGGCGAGGCCATGGTCGCGGAACCGCCGCAGGCTCTCGGCATAGCTCCCGCCGGCGAGGTTCCACTCCTTCCCCATGTCGCGGAGGTTGGCGGGGTCCAGAGACTCCATTCCGATCAACACGCCACGACAGCCGCTCCGGACCATCAGGTCCAGCAGGTCATCGTCCTGCGCAATATGGATGCTCGCCTGGCCCACCCAGTTGACGCCCAGCGGAATCAGTTCGCGGCACAGCGCGCGGGCCTGCTCCGGCTGGCTGACAATATTGTCGTCGACGATGAAGAACCGCCGGCTCTCCGTCGCCGCCATCTCCGCGGCGACGTCGCGGGCCGGCCGGTGATTCTGCGTGGCGCCGTGAAAGGCGGTGATCGAACAGAAATCACACTTGAAATTGCAGCCCCGCGCGAACTCGACCAGCGTGATGTTCTGATAATTCCGGCCGGCAAATATCTCGCGTCGCGGGCGAATGCCCGACAACACACGCCGGCCCCGGCCGTCATACACCGGTTCGAGGCGCATAGCCCGTGCGTCATCCAGGAGCTGCGACCAGACCGGTTCCGCATCTCCGAGAATGATCGCATCCGCCTCTTCGGCGGCTTCCTCGGGGAGCAGCGTCACATGGTAGCCTCCCATCACGACCGGAATGCCCCGGGCGCGAAACTGCCGTGCGATGCGGTACGCGCGCAGCGCCGTGAACGTCTCCACACTGATCGCCACGAGATCCGTTGGCTCGTCATACGGGATGTCCTCCATGCGGTCGTCGTAGAACCGAACATCCACTTCGGGCGGCGTCAGGCTGGCCAGCACCGCCATCGACAGCGGCTGCATCTGCCAGGCCCGCACGTAGGGCTGACCCTCCTTGCGCCCGACCGAGGGATAAATCAGCGTGAGCCTCATGCGACCCCCTCCAGCGCGACCAGTTCCGGCTCGCGGTTCTGGAGCCGTTCGTCCATTGCCGGTCGACCGGCCACGGCGGGATCACGGTAGATCGTGCCGGTCCGCTCGGGCAGATGCCGCGCGAAGTAGCGATAGCCGATGTTCAGCGACACCGACAGTCCCAGCAGGCACCGGGAGCCGAGGATCCGGTGCGCCATCGACCGCCACGAATAACTCTGCTGCCACGCCCACTGCAGCCCTTCCTGCAGTCGCTCGGGACTCATCTGTTTCGGTTGAAAGACGACATGCTCGACGTCGTAGAGCGACCAGTTGCGATGCAGCAACCGGCCTTCAGCCTCCAGTCTCCGGTACGCGACGGTACCGGGGAACGGCGTCATCACCGCGTAGCGCGGTAAATCCATTTTGACACGGTCGACAAACTCCACTGTCCGCTCGAAGACGCTCTCGTCGTCCGTGTCGAAGCCGAACACAAAGCAGCCCTGAATGGCAATGCCGCGATCGTGCAGTTTCCGGACGACGTCCGCATAGTCCCGCGCGTGGTGAAAGTGCTTCTGCATGCCGTCGAGCGTCGGCTGGTCGACTGCTTCAAACCCGATCAGCAATCCCCGGCAGCCGCTCCGCGCCGCCAGGTCGAGGAGTTCCGCATCCTCGGTAATGCGGGTCGTCGCCAGACCGAGCCACTGCATCCTGAGCGGAATCATCGCCCGATACAGTTCCCTGGCGTACCTGACGTCTTCGACGGGGCTGAGATCGATGAACACCGCGTGCTTTCGATCGAACGACTCGAGATCGGCGATCACGTCCGGAATCGGTCGGTGCGCGTACACGCCGCCCCATGCCGCCGGCACCGCGCAGAAGTCACAGCGGTGCGGGCAGCCCCGCGTCGCCTCGATGCTGTTCGTCGTGACGTAGCGTTTGCGGTCCAGCAGTTCGCGACGCGGGCGAGGAATGCGAAACTCACGCCCCGTCGGCGACGCATACCGCGGCTGCAGCCGTCCGTTCCGGAAATCTCTCAGCAACTGCGGCCAGGACTGCTCCGCGTAACCGGTCACCACGGCGTCGGCATGGCGGGCCGCCTCGTCGGGTAACAAGGTGGGATGCACGCCCCCCAGCACGACGGTGTGTCCCCGGGCCCGCAACGTGTCGGCAATGTCGTACGTGCGGAGCGCGGTCCCCGTGATCGCGCTGAGCCCGACCAGATCCGCCCCAAATTCCAGATCGAGCGGCTGGACCCCTTCGTCCTGGATTGTCACCTCGGCATGCAACTCTTCGGGCACGAGCGCGGCCAGCGTCGTCAGCGTCAGCGGAGCGTAGCGGAGCGAACGCTTGAAAATGCCCGTCCGGTTCCGGTGGATCTCCCCCGCCGGCTGAATCAGTTGAATCTTCATCGGGCGACCAGGGGTTGAGGTGGGAACGGTGCACACTGAGTTGGCACGGAATGACGCGGGGAGACGAGACCCAACAGAAACGGAATCAGACGTCGCGGATTCCAGCCGTCCTGCAGATAGTGGTCGGTCCCCCAGATCGGTAACACACGGCCGGGCCAGCGGCAGACGTCGGACAGCAGCGTGACGGAATCGTTCGGTCCCCACGCCGCGAGTCGCCGGTGCCAGCGCCTGGACCGCGGACTGCTCAGGTGCCGCCGGAGCGGCACGCCCACCACGTTCACGACATCGATGTGTGATGGAACGGTCAACGGCATGGCGACGCACCCTGCCGACCCTCGCCGCAATGCGGTGAAGGCGTCGAAGTCGTACCGCGCCAGACTGCAGACCGCGCGATACCAGAGTCGGGCGATCGGACGTGCGCAGACCCAGTCCACCATCGGCGACCCGTCCACGATGCCCCCCAGATTGATCCAGGCGCTGACCCGTGCAAATGCTTCGTCGGATTCGGGGCGCGCCAGCGCGGCCTTCAGGTCGGCCCCCCCTTTACTGAGTGAGACCAGCACGAGGTCCGCTGGCGGTTGCTGCAGCAGCCAGTTGCACAGCAGGCGGGCGTTTTCCCGGGGATGGCCGGTGCTGCGCAGCGGAACGAGTGCGGTCTCCCATCCCAGCCGGGCCGCCTCGTCGCGAATGACGCGGCCATCCGCACCGGTGTCGGGATACTCGTGATAGAACGCTCCGGGAACGATCGCCAGCCGGCCCGGCGGAACCGGTCGGATGTTCTCCCTCGCGAGGTGCGCACGATAGTTCGAAAGCAGGGCGGCGACTTCCGGACGGCGGCTCAGTCGGTCGTAATACAGCGCCGTCGTAAAATCGATTCCTTGTTCCTGCGTCAGTGTGGCGAGCACCGCCGGAGTGAAGTCCTCCACCAGTCGCGCGTAATCGGCCTGCGCGGCCTCCTGCAGAAGGTTGCGATCGTCGATGTCATGCCTGTGGAACATCGCAGTCAATTCTCTGCAGTGGACTGTGCGCTGTGGCGCATCCCCCGGCCGGGATTCCCACTCCCGGTACTGCTCAGGCGTTCGGTGCAACCGGACCGCCGGCCTGCTTGTTGCCGCGGCGACGTCCGACGAGCAGGGCGCCGACGATTCCCACCAGTAGGCCGATGGCCAGTCCTCCGCCCCCACTGCGGAGCGAGTTGGCCTTGAGGAGCAGGTCCTGTAAGCCGTTGTCGAACATATTCGTCGAGACGTGAAAGGCCGCGATCAACCACTTCCCATCCTCGCGCACCAGCGTCGCCGTCCAGCGGTTGTCCAGATCAAAGGCCAGGCCGTTGCGCAATTTGAACGATTCCGCCAGCCCCCCGAATGCGATCCCCGTGTCGTCGCCGTAGAGGATCGACAGTTCGTCGACCTCCAGACTGGCTGTGAGGCCTTCGACTTCGCTGCCTTCGCCCTCCATCATCCGCTGGTAGAACTTCCTGACACCGTCATGCCCCCGGCTGACTTCGGCATTCTGCCAGGTCACCACGACGTTGGGGTGCACGTGCGTCAGCAGGCGGTCAATGTCCCGTGCCTCAAACGCCGCAACAGCATCATCCCGCAGGGCGCGCAATTCGTCGTGGACCGGGTTCTCTTCCTGCCCGAATCCGGTCGTTGCCAACGGGCCTGGCGACAGGGCGATCACGCCGAGGATGAGAGTTCTGCTCCAACGTTGTCGACTGTTCATCTGAGAGTTCCCCCGGCAGGTTGTGTGTGGATCTCCGATTCGAGTTCAGCATCACTCGCGTGTTGTTCGTCGATCGGGTGCGGGCCCGCGTCTTTCCCCGGTGATGACGCTTCGGCCAGCCATTGGAAGTACTCCACAAGGTGCCGGTCGCACTCGACGAGTCCACCCGGTTGATAGCGGGTGCCGTGCAGTCGTGCCGCATCCTCGCTCAGGAACTTCGCGATAAAGTACCGGCGGACTTCAAGCCGCAGGGGGTCGGCCAGCATCCGACCGATGGAGCCGCGGCTTCGCGGCAGGAATACAAACACCCGCACCAGCACGCGCTGCCCGGCGAGCGGTTCGGTGATGACCATGCCGTAGCTGGTCGTGCGGCGGAATGTTGCCGTCGCGAACATCAGATTGCCGCACCAGTCGGTGATGGCCATCGTCACTTCTTCGCCGGCAAATCGGCGCGTCAGGCGGTCTCGCCAGTTGTGGCCCGCGACCGCAAAGGTGCCGACGGCGCGGCGCGCCAGGGGATGCGGAGTGTCGACGACCGGCTCCCCCACCATGCGCCGGTCGTGGGCGGCACGAAAATGCTGCACGTCAAAGGCGTTGGCCCCGACCAGATACCACGGACATTCCAGCACCGTGGAAAAAGATCGCGCCGCCACAAAGTCTTCGGGACGACACTCGGGAAAGAACGGCAATGAAAACCGCGGCGTCGGCCCCTTGAAGACGAACAGCAGGCCATGTCGTTCCACGACCGGCCACACGGCCTGCCGGGCCCCCTCGGGAATTGAGTCCTGCGCGGGGATGTGCCGGCAGCGTCCATCGACGCCATACTGCCAATGGTGGAACGGGCACCGCAGTCGATCACCCACCACATCGCCCTGCCCGAGATCCGCGCCGAAATGCGAGCAGTGGGCCGACAGCACCACGGGCTGACCCGACGACGTCCGCCAGGCGGCAAGGCGCATCCCGAACAGCGTCCTTGAGACCGGCCGATCCTGCAGATCGCGGGAGCGACCCCACAGGTACCACGATGGAGGAAAATCCGGAAAGCGGGAGGCGGCCGGCGCTTCGATCCGGGAACCGTTCCAGCGCGATTGAATCGAAAACGCCATGCAGTCTGCTCGCCAGGATTGCTGTCGAGAGAAGACAGAACTGACTCGAGGAAGGGCAAAACGGAGACTGCTTTATGCCAACATGGCCGCAGGACGTCAACGCTCTCGAAAATCAGCCGCAACGTACTGGACGCGGCAGCAATCGATCTGGCAAACTCCGGCCGTTCAGGTCTCACGTCCGGACGCAGACTCGTGACGCCAGCCAGCGAGAACTCGGTGTGGCCCATTCCGTGGCGAATCAACCTCGTCATCCTGGTGTCGCAACTCGTGGCATTCGCCGCACTCGTCCGGGCGACGGCTCAAACTTCACAGTGGTGGCAGGTGGGACTGCTGGCAACCGCATTCGCTGTCCTGGGGAACTCGATTTATTCGCTGATCCA
Organism: uncultured Planctomycetaceae bacterium; assembly: GCA_964633565.1. Lineage (GTDB taxonomy): Bacteria > Planctomycetota > Planctomycetia > Planctomycetales > Planctomycetaceae > CAZWGW01. Next base: position 1,155 of record CAZWGW010000168.1, on the reverse strand, counting down.
CGAGGCGGAGCACGGCATGCTGCACCCGCACCGGCGCACCAACGACATCCTGGGCGCGGGATTGGCGTTGTTGTTCCCGGCGCCGTACCACCTGATCCGGCAGGGGCACCTCGGCCACCACATGCGGAACCGCTCCGACGACGAAGCGTTCGATCTGTACTTCGCCGGTGATCGCGTGGTCTGGAAGTGGCTCGAACTGTACGGCATCCTCACCGGCTTCTATTGGGGGGTCGTGGTCCTGTCGAACGTGGCCGTCCTGGTCAGTCCGTTCCTCCTCCGTCGCCGCTATTTCGAGTTCGACCGCCCGTCGGCCGCGTTCATGCAGTCCCTGAATCCCCGCTACTGGCGGCTCATCCAGTGTGAGGCCGCGCTGGCCATCGGACTGCACACGACGATCATCCTGGGACTGGGGATTCCGCCGCTGCGTTACCTCGCCGTGTACTTCGGGTTCGGGTTCTCCTGGTCGGCGATGCAGTACGTCCATCACTACGGCACCGAACGCCACGTGCTCCGCGGCGCGCGCAACCTGCGGTTCCTGGCCGCCGTCGACTGGATCTGGCTGCACCACAACTGGCATCGCGCCCACCACGAACACCCGACGGTCCCGTGGATCTACCTGCCGCAGATCGGCAGCGAAGCCGGAACGGATCGCGGGTCTCTGGTCTGGCACTATCTCAGGATGTGGCGCGGGCCGCGCTGGACCGACGAACACGTGGAAAACCGCTACGCCGGCCGGATCATCCAGTAGCGCGAAGATCGGGTCGACTGTCACGTCCGAGAGCGTGTAGCTCGCATCGGCCGCGATCGTCAGAATGTGCGAAGTCAAACGGGAGATGCGGATTCGGCTCCATCACGTCAGTCCCGCGATCGGTTCACCGTGATAGACATGGTGCGGACGATCGAGCGAGTCCTTCCAGACAATCGTCGGCGGCAGGCCGAGTGCGTGGTAGATCGTGGCGGCCATACTCTCCGGCGTCTGCGGATCGGCCTGCGGGTAGGCGCCGGTTGCGTCCGAGGAACCGACCACCGTGCCACCCTTCACTCCGCCACCAGCGAAGAACACCGTCTGCACGGCCCCCCAGTGGTCGCGGCCGGGGAGGTTCGATTTGGCTCCGTCGAACGTGAATATCCTGGGTGTGCGGCCGAATTCGCCGG
>CAZWGW010000167.1:0-11231 GCA_964633565.1 uncultured Planctomycetaceae bacterium | reverse complement strand
TCGGCCGCCATTGCGATCGCGATGTACATCGCGAGTTGTTCGCGATCGAGCGGCGCGGAAGCCGCCGTGGAGTAGACGTGAATGACCCCCAGCACCTCACCGCCGGCGCGGATCGGCGCGCAGATGGCGCTCTCCGCCGCAAGCTCCTGCAGACTTTCCCGGTGCGACAACACCGTCTGCTGCGAAATGTCATGCGCGAGGACAGCCTCGCGATCCGTCAGCACCACCTGCGACAGGTAATCGGAAAACCGCGCATGCGAATAGCCGGCCGGCGCGCGCAGGGCGGCGGGTTGCAGCAGATCCAGGTCCGGTTCGGGAGCTTCGGCCGGCAGCAACAGGATCGCACCGATGTCGGCGCCGGTCCCGGTGAGGATGCCGTCGAGCACCGTCGAGGTGAGCGAGTGGACGTCCGTCGCGGCCGACATCGCCTGCGCGAGGCGGAACAGTTCGGCGACCCCGTGCCTCCCGGCCGGGAGCATCTGCCGCCCGCCGATCGTCGGCAGGTCGTACTTCGTGCCCGACTTGCGCTCAATCACGGCATACGGTGAATCGCGCGCCGGCAATGATTCCGAGACGTCTTCCGCCGGGCCTTCCGGCTCACGATCGGTAAAGAGCAGCGTACACGCACCGATTCCGATCGTCTGGCCGACTTCCAGCTCCCACTCCCGGTCGACGACGATCCCGTCCACGGTGACGCCGTTGCGGCTCCCCAGATCGCGCAGGACCCACGTCCCGCCGCGCGCCGCAAGTTCACAATGCTGCCGGCTGCACTTGGGATCCGGGAGGACGATGCGGTTCGAAGGGGCGCGGCCGATCGTCGCACGGAGCTGCGGCGCCAGATGCACGACTTCCAGCCGCGCCGCACCACGGTGCACCACCAGATAGGCGTCACGCACGGCGACAGGTGTGGCAGGAGGCGAAACCGGCTCCATGCGGAACGATTGCTCGCGGAAGTTCGGTCGGGATCGAGAGAAACGGCGTCGGCCGTGAAGGGCCGCTCCGCCACAAACGCTGTCGTTCTCCGACGGCAGCAATCGACAGCATACAAAACAACGAAAGCGTTTCCAGATACGATCTGGAAACGCTTTTCGCTGTGCGTTCGAGCAAGTGCGGGCCAATCCTTGCTCGACTGGCAATTACTAGGGCACGCCGCGTGCCATCCGTCGAAAAAATCGAGATTCATGACAGCGCACGCACAAAAACCAACGTAACTCAATCAGGTTTCTTAACTTGAGACGCGACGTGAATTGCCCAGCATAGCGGCCAATGAGCGTCGGCCGGGACGCAATCGGTCTGATTTGTAGCGAAATGCCCTGGTGCACTTCGAATCAGTCGGAGCAGCTTGCGACGCACCTGTCCAGTCTGCGCCTGGAACCATCGGTGTCAGAGACAAGTGTCTCGTCTGCGGAGCGACGGTCGACGTTTCATTTCGGCCTGAATTCCAGCCATTCACGTGAAATCAGTAAGAATCACGAATTGCCGCCGTTCGGATCTTGAATTGCGGCATCCGCTTTGCATATTGTTTGCGCGTTATCCCATTCATCCCGTGCTGTCACCGGGGAACATACCTGTAGCCGGCGAACTTCTCTAACATCCTTGAGGCACGGAGGGACCTGCTTGTGACACCGCAAGCAGGTCCGATTTTTTGCTAGGGCCTGATCCGCTCGGGAAACCGCTCTTCCGCCGGCGGACCCCACGCTTCACCGCGCGTCCAGTGCCGCACATTGGAGATGTCCTCCTCCCCGCGCGCGAAATAGACGACCGGCAGCGACGCCAGGTGCGCCGCGTACGCCTCGCGCGCCCGCTCCTCCCACCCCGCGCGCGGCCGGACCAGACGGTCCTCCGCCATCTGCGCCAGGAGCGCTTCCGCGATGAGCTGGTGCCCATCGAACGAGGGATGGATGTGGTCGACCAGCCACCCGTTGCCGAGGATGCCGTTCGCCGTGCGCGACTCCAGCAGCGCGTGCGAGTCGATCAGCGGCACGTCCTCATCGGCGGCGATTTCCCGCAGCGCCTGCTCCATATCGGACGGAAGCCGCAGCGGGCAGATGTCCTCATCCCGGGCGCGGACCAGCGCCGCGCGGGCCGCCTCCGTCTCCCCCAGCGCCTCGCAGCACTTCCCCAGCTCGAACCAGGCCGCGGCATAGCGATCGTCGATCTTGAGGGCCTCCTTCCAACGCGCGACCGCACTGCGCAAATCCGTGCGGTAGAGTGACTGCGCCTCGCCGACGAGCGCGTCAAACCGCTGCCGTTCCTGTTCTGAGAGATCGGCGCGGTGTTCCGACTTGAACGGCGGCTGATCGGCCAGATTGGACGGCTCATGAATCAGGATGATCGGCACATTCGCGTCCCGGCAGAGGGTGATCATGCGGCGCACGTTCCAGGCGAAGTGCTCCGCCACCCCCGCGTGCCAGGCGTCGTCCCGATGATACGCCGCCAGGCCGTTGTGGTAATTGAGCATGGCGTCGGCGTCGGCGGCCAGGACCGGCCGCTCGGCGCGCGGTGTGGCCGCTGCGGCGTCGCCGTGGAGCGCCTCCCCCAGCAGCACCACCAACCGGCGCCGCGCGAGAAATTCCAGCGACGGCTTAAGCGCACCCGGCAGTTGCCTGAGCTGTCTGTACGTGCGGTCTTCGAGAAACTCGTTGTGCCCCGTGCAGAGCAGGATCAGGTCCGGCTCGTGCAGCAGGCATTCCTCGAGAATGGGGACCAGTCGATAACTCGCGTAGGAGATCCCGCCGCAATTGACAACGTCCCACTGACGCGATTCGTCTGCTTCGCGCAGTGCCAGTTCGAGCCAGGTAGTGAATGATGTTTCAATGGAATACGGCCGCCCCTGAACGGTGGAGCCACCGAGCGCGAAGATGCGGAACTCGTCGGCTCCCTTCATCGCCGGGAACGAGTCCGGAGCGAAGAACCTGTACCGCGACCGGGCGACCTCGTACCGCTGTCCGCCTTCCGAGAGGGCGAACAGGGGGTGTACGGCGCTGAAACCGACGAAGGGGTCGTCGTGCTCGGCGGGCCGGCCCCAGCCGCAGGCGATGCACAGCAGTTCGGCGATCACGAACGGGGCCACTCCGAACAGGACGGCAACGACGCGGAACAGCCAGCGGCGGCGTCTGCGGGGAATGGCCGGCGTGGGACTCATCGCATCATCCCTTCCGCTCAGTCCCGATCCAGCCGCACCAGCCGGCGTCCCTTGAGTTCAAACCGCGGCAGGCTGCCGGCCGCAACGGCGGTGATCTCCGCCTGGAAATTCAGTCGGTCCTTGATCGCGCGGGCCACTCGCGCCAGCAACCGCTCCACCTCGGACTGATGTTCGGTCACCGCGGCCGCCGGCTCGATCTCCAATCGCAGATTGTGCATCGCCCGCACCCGTTCCACGACGATGCGATATTCGGCGACCTCGGTGAAATCACGCAGAATGGCTTCGATGCTGGAGGGAAAGACGTTGTTGCCGCGGATCGTCACCATGTCGTCCGCCCGGCCGAGAATCCCCCCTTCGAGCCGGAGCAGGTGCAGTCCAGAAGGGCAAGGCTCTGTCGCGGCGCGCACGAGGTCGCCGGTGCGATAGCGCAGGACGGGCATACCCCGGCGTCCCGGATTGGTGATGATCAACTCGCCCGGCTGGCCGCGCGGGACGGGGTTTCCCGTATCGGGGTCCAGAATCTCGGCGATGCACTCGGTCTCGAGGATCAGCAGTCCGCCAGGGCCGGCCTCGGGTTCGATGCCGAGGGAGGTGATATCGGTCATGCCCCAGTGGTCGAACAGCCGCCCCCCCCAGGCCGATTCAATCCGCTGCCGCACGGCCGGGATGTTCCCCCCCGGCTCACCGGCGACGATCAGCATGCGGACCTTGTTCCGGCGGAGGCTCATCCCGAGCGTGTCGGCTGTTTCGATGAGTCGCAGGGCATAAGTCGGAGTGCAGCAGACGACGGTAGCCCCCAGTTCGTCGATCATCCGCAGCCGGGCTTCGCTGCTCATGCCGCCCATCGGCAGGCAGAGGTTTCCGAGCCGCACCGCACCGTCGAACGCCGCCCAGAACCCGATGAACGGTCCAAACGAGAACGGGAACGCGAGGACGTCGTCCGGCCGCAGGCCGACGATGCGGTAGATCTGCGCCCAGCACCCCATCAGCCAGTCCCAACTCTCGGGCGTATCGAGCCAGCGCATGGGCTTGCCGGTCGTCCCCGACGTCTGGTGCAAACGTGCAAACCGCGTGAGCGGATAGGTCAGGTTGGTTCCGTACGGGGGATGCGCGTTCTGGTCGTCGACGAGTTCCTGCTTGGTGGTCAGCGGCAGCCGGCGGAAGTCGTCCAGCGAGCGAACGTCGCGCGGGTCGAAGCCGGCGGCCGCAAACTTCGCCGTCCAGAAGCGGTTCTGCCCGTCCAGTTCGGCCAAGAGGGACCGAAGCTGCTCGAGCTGGCGGGCTTCGATCTGTTCGCGCGGGAGTTGTTCCGGGAAGGCGGGGGGCATCGGCGCGGGATTGGGCGGGCGCGGGTGTTACACTCACGGCCATCATAGTCGCTCACGCCGGGAGTCACGATGGAACAAGGGGACGAGACGCAGGTCAGAACCGAGCGATTTTCGCGTTGGCGCGGGCTGGCGCGGCGACTTGGAGCGTGGTTGTTGCTCGGCGCAGGGCTGGCAACCGTGGGCGGGAGTCTCGCCGGCTGGTGGTGGGGTTTGGAGCTGATGTGCCATTTCCGCGTGCAGTACCTGGCCGCGCTGGCGGTTGCCGCCGTGCTGCTGGGGCTGGCGCGCACAGGGCGTCACGCCGGCGCAGCGGCATTTCTGGCCACGTGGAATGGAGTCTTGATCGCTCCGCTGTACTTCCCGCCGGACGTGCCGCCGGGGTTGTCCGGAGGCGTGCCGTGGCGGTTGGCCGTCGCCAATGTGTTCAGCGGCAATCCCACACCCGATCGCGTGCTGGAATTCCTGCGTGTGGAGCAGCCGGACGTGGTGGTGATCCCCGAACTGACGTCGGCCTGGGAACGTCGGCTGGAGGGGATTGAGGACTTATTTCCATATCTCCGCGTCGAATCGCGGGAGGGGAATTTCGGAATCGGACTTTACAGCCGGGTGCCGATCGAATCGGCGGAGATCGTGTCCGTGGCCGGCGGGAACATTGCCGTCGTCGCCCGGCTGCGAAAGGAGGGACAGCCGCTGACCGTGATCGGCGCGCACACGTATCCGCCGGGTGGGAGCCGGACGGAGACCCGCGACCGGCAACTGCGACAACTGGCGGAACGGGCGGCCGACGTCGACGGACCGTGCGTGATCATCGGAGACCTCAATACAACGTCATGGTCCCCCGGTTTTCAGGAGTGCCTGCGGATCTCGGGCCTGCGCGACAGCCGGCGAGGCTTCGGCGTCCAGACGACCTGGCCGGCGGGGCGGGCCGTGCTGCGGATACCGATCGACCACTGCCTCGTCAGCGATGAGATCGTCGTGGACGACCGGCGTGTGGGGCGGGATGTGGGGTCGGATCACTTGCCGGTCCTGGTCGAGTTCCGGGTGCGCGGGGAGAACTGACGCAGGATCCCCGCTCAGCATATTGCCGTAATCCGCACGCGCCGTTGTGTCTCGTCGTGCCCGCGCGCAGAATGGACGATCATGTCCACCCACGGCGCGCCCAGCGGCGAGCGCCACCAGCCGGGCCACATTCGCGCCGGTCCGGATGGTGAAGTGACCCCTCCGCGCGCGGATGACTCCGCGGCATTCGCGAGCACCGTTGCACACGTCCCCCCCGGCGACACCGCGGCCGAGCCGACCGTCACCGGTCCCGCGCACGCCGCGCCTGCAGCCAGCGCTGTCCTCCAACGCTTCGGCGACTACGAGCTGCTCGCGGAAATCGCCCGCGGCGGAATGGGGGTCGTCTACAAGGCGCGGCAGCTCAGCCTCGGACGCATCGTGGCGCTCAAAATGATCCGCTCCGGGCGGTTCGCCGATGACGAGGAGGTGCAGCGGTTCCGTGTCGAGGCGCAGGCCGCGGCGCATCTCGACCATCCACACATCGTCCCCGTGTACGAAGTCGGCACGCACGACGGCCGCGATTACTACACGATGGGCTACGTCGAAGGGCGCAGCCTGGAGCAGAAACTGGTCGCGGGCCCGCTTCCTGCGCGCGAGGCCGCCGACCTGCTCTGTACGGTCGCCGCCGCCATCCACTTCGCGCACCAGAAAGGGATCATCCACCGCGACCTCAAGCCGTCGAATGTGTTGATCGCCCCGCGCGAGCACCCCCTGTCTGACTCCTCCCCCGGCCGCCGCGACCGCCCACACCCCTTCCCCTTCGAACCGCGGATCACCGACTTCGGCCTGGCCCGCCGTCTCGAATCGACCGACCGGCTCACGATCACCGGCCAGGTCGTCGGGACGCCCAGTTACATGTCGCCGGAACAGGCCGCGGGACAGCAGGTCGGACCAGCGACCGACGTCTACTCGCTCGGCGCGCTGCTCTACTGCACGCTCACGGGCCGCCCACCGTTCCGCGCGGCCAACGTAATCGACACCCTGCAGCAGGTGCGCTCGCAGGAGCCGGTCCCGCCGCGGCAGATCACCCCGGGCGTGCCGCGCGACCTGGAGACCATCTGTCTCCGCTGCTTGTCGAAAGACCCGGCGGCGCGCTACGCAACCGCCGCGGACCTGGCCGACGACCTGGCTCGCTACCTGCGCGGCGAGACGATCGTCGCGCGCCGTGCGCCGTGGTGGGAGCGGGGCGCGAAGTGGGCGCGGCGGAGGCCCGCCGTCGCAACTCTGGCGGCCGTCGTCGCTGTGTCGCTCGGCGTCGGCATCGGCATGGCGGTCCGGTTTCGACTGCGGCTCGAAGAGAGGAGTGCTCGAGTCGCACAACAGGCGCAGTTGCTGGAACGCGAGTCGCTGCAGCGCGCGCAGGCCGAAGCCGAGGCGCTGATCGCGTCGATGCGCGCCGCGCTCAGCGAAGAGGTCCGGCTGGCGGCCACGATCGAAGACTATCGCTCGGCCGAGTTCCTCGACCCTCCCCAGCGGGCGGTCCTGCAGGAAGCCGTGACGCGTTACGAAGGCCTCCTCCCCCGCTTCGAACGCCCCACGGAGGCCGTCAGTCGCCGTCTCGCAGTTGGCGCCGATGCCAGTACGTACCGCGAGTTGTTGGCCGGCTGCCGCTTTACGCTGGGAGCGTTGCAGTCCTCCCTCGGCCGTTCGAGCGCCGTCGAGTCGTTGCAGGCCGCGAAGAAGCTCTGGGAGACGTTGCTCGCGGCCGAAGCGGCGCACGTCGGCTATCGGCACGGCCTGGCGTCGTGCTGTTACAACCTGGGGGACTACTATACCGGTGTGAACGAGCTGCCATTGGCCGAGGAGTTTTTCGCTGCCGCGCGAGAGCATGCGGAACAGCTCCCGCCCGGACAGCAATCGGAACTGCTGGGCCGCATTCTCCTCAAGACCGGACTGCTGCAGGCCGCGCTGGGGAAACTCGCGGATGCCGGGCAGCAGTTCCAGTCGGCAGAAACCGTCCTCCTCAAGCAGTTGGAATCCGCCCCGTCGGATGCGGCGGCTGCGGCGCGACTGGGGCGCGTGCAGTTCAGCCAGGGCCTGGTCTGCGTCAAGACCCTCCGCTACGCGCAGGCCGATCCGCATTACCGCCGCGCTCTCGACACCCAGCAGATGCTCGTCCAGCGGGTCGGGTCGTACAACCGCAGCCGGCACGACCTCGCGGCCACGCTCGCCAACTACGGCCAGCTCCGCTGGCAACTGGGCGACGTGGCAACCGGCGCGGGTTACCTGCAGCAGGCGGTCGACGAAGCGCGGATCCTCGTGAAGCTCGCCCCCTCCGACAGCACGCGCGCCATTCTGGGCCGCTGCTGCTACCACCGCGCCAGTCTGTTGTTCAGCCAGCAAAACGTCGAGGACGCCGCGCCGCTGCTGGAGGAATCGCTCAGCGCGCTCGACGCAATCGAGCGCGACCCGGTCCCTGACCTTCCGCCCCTTCGCAATGAAGCGCGGCATGGCCTGTTGTTGGTGTCGCTGCAGCGGAACGACCACCGCCGGGCGTTCGCCGTGGTCGAGGCGATACTCCCCAATCCGCCGCGCACCGGGGAAGAAATGTTCCTGGCGGCCTCCGCCTGTGCGCAATGCGCGGGTCTGGCCGCCGCAGACACCAGTCTCGGCGACTCCGAGCGTGCGCCACTGGTGCAGCAATACGGCAGACGCGCCGTCGAACTGTTGCGTCAGGCCGTTGATGCGGGATTCAACGATGCCCGGCGACTGGGCGGCGCGAAGGAGTGGGAAACGCTCCGGCAGCGCGACGACTATCAGGAGGTTTCCCGGCGAATCAACCGCTGAAGCCGGCCGACTCAGTCGCGCGCAACGGCCCGGTCAATGCGTGCCAGGCACCCTGCCCTGCCGACCAGCGCCAGACAGTCGAACATCCCCGGCCCGGCCGCCTTGCCGGTCACGGCCACGCGGAGGGCGTGAATGATCTGCCCGATGTTGATTCCCCGTTCCTCCACAAACCGGTGCAGCAGCGCTTCCAGCGCGGCCGGGTCGAACGACGCCGCTGCCGCCAGCACACTCCGGAACGCCTGCAGCAGCGGTACGGCGTCGTCCGGTTTACGTATCCGCTTATCGAACGCCTTCTCGTCGTAGACCAGCGCCTCATCGGAGACAAAGAACTCGTCGTAGTTCACGATGTCGCCCAGCAGCTTGAGCCGCTCGCCCAGAGCGACGATGAGCCGCTCCACGAACGACCGGCGTTCGTCCGAGACCGGTTCGGTGAGCAGTCCGGCGCGAACGAGGTACGGCAGACAGCCGGCGACGCTCTGCTCCAGCGTGAGTTGGCCCATCCAGTGTTCCTGGTAGGCAAGCAGCTTGTCCGGATCGAGACCGGCCGGCGCCTTCACCACGCGGTCGAGCGTGAAGTGCTCGACGACGAACGGCAACGACATGTTTTCCGTCTTGTCGTCGAGCGACCAGCCGAGCCGCGAGAGACCGTTGAGCACCGCTTCCGGCAGGAAGCCGACTTCTTCGTAGAACGAGACCATCACCGGGTTGAGGGCCTCCGAGACCGCCAGGCCCAGCCGCGGCAGGATCTGGTCGGCGATGTCGAACAGCTTCTTGAACTGCGGATTGTTGCGGTATTTGTCGAGGTCGCGCTTGCTGAGCTTCTTCGTCGTCCCCGGAGCGGCTACAAACGGGATGTGGGCGAACTCCGGGGTCGTGGCACCGAGTGCATCGTATATGAGAAATTGCACGGCCGTGTTCGTCAGGTGCTCTTCGGCGCGAATGACGTGCGTGATCTGGAGGTGGATGTCGTCCACGACGGTCGCAAAGTTGTAGAGCGGCGAGCCGTCGCTCCGACAGATGACGGGGTCGGCGATGAGACTGCAGTCCCATTCGACATGGCCGCGGATGTGGTCGTCGATGGCGACTTTGCGGTTGCGGTCGACAAGCAGCCGGATGACGTGCGGCTGCCCGGACTCCTCCCGGCGCTGCCGTTCCGTGTCGGAGAGATCGAGCGAGCGGCGGATATTGAGGTAGGTCTGCTTTTCGGTCTGGGCCGCCTCGCGGTCGGCCTTGACCAGTTCCGGCGGGTCGAAGTCCTTGAAGGCCCGGCCGGAGGCGAGCAGTTGCCGCACCGCCTGCGCGTAGAACTCCCCGCGCTGCGACTGGAAGTAGGGACCGTACGGCCCGCCGACCTCGGGCCCCTCGTCCCAGGTGAGGCCGAGCCACTTGAAGGCGTGCAGGATGGGGGCGAGGGCGGCGTCGATGTTCCGCTGCTGGTCCGTGTCGTCGATGCGGAGGATGAATTGTCCGTTGTTGTGCCGCGCCCAGAGCCAGTTGAACAGGGCCGTGCGCATGCCGCCGATGTGCATGTAGCCGGTGGGTGACGGGGCGAAGCGGGTGCGGACGGTCGGCATCGGGGGGACTTTCTTGGTGACAATGTCGGGCGCGGCGGGGGTCGGGTCTCCACATTTCACTTTTTGCGGCCGGACGCGACGTTCGCGAATTGTCCCCGTTACCGCACAAAGTGAAATGTGGAGACCCGACCCCGTGCCGGAGAGAGTAGCAGCCCTGAGAGACGCGACCAAGTTGTCGCCGCTGTCATCGGACCGACGAGTCCTGTCACCGAACCGACGACAGCCGGCCGATTCTGCCGGACTTGAGCCGATGTCGTTAGCTCTTGCTGGATTTCGGTTTACCGCGCGTCGTGGGGCCGCCTTTGCCGCCGGCACAAATTCTGCCGATTGGCCGGTAACACTTCGCAGGCGCTCTCGCTTCAGAGAGCAGGATCGCAATCGCGGCATCAACAGGACGTGAGCCTATGGCTGATCCCGGGACGGGATGCACGACATCAGACCCAGAGCAACCACAGAGGATCACGGCCATGACGATCACATTCCCCGACAGGCTGCACCGGGAACCGGCCCACCGGTTCGCCCGCTCGATGTCTATTGGACAGGCCGATTCAACGGAACACGCAATGCCCGGCGCAGAGCCGGAGCGGCCGCGGATCTTCTCCATCGGCAGCCATGCGCAGCGACTGCGGAAGCTGCACGAGGCGTGCGCGCTGCTCGCGGACGGGATGGACGATCTCGAAGAACTGATCGTCGAATATGTCCGCGAGGTGCCGCTGTCGGCCCGCGACACCGGCCGCACGGATGCAGAGCGGTTCCTGAACTGGCTCGACAATCACGAGACGCTGAGCGCCGAGCACCGGGACTATGTGCGGTGCCAGCAGAGCCGGAACGTCGTCGAGTTCGTGGCCGTCATGCGGCGGCTGGCGCATGTGCGGTTCCAGGAACTGTTGTCGATGACCGAACGGCTGCTGGGCGAGCTGGAGACGAACCCGCGGCTGGTGGTGCACTTGAACCCGATCCACGTCTGGTCGCGGTTTGAGACCCGCGCGCTGCTCGACGACGAGGACTCCGTACCGGCATCCGTGCTGTTCTTCCCGGTGGGGAGCGAGATCCGCACGGTCGCGATCGAACCGGAGGCGGAGGAGCTGATCCAGACGCTGCAGCGGGCCGGCGCGACGCGAGTCAAGGACCTGAAGAAGCTCTGGCCGAAGGAGGAGCACACGGTGCTGCGCGAGCTGCTGACGGAACTTGCGGAGATGGGGGTCGTGGCGCTGAGTTGAGCCGGTTACTTTAGCCCGAATCGCAAGTTTTGATGTTGCGCATTGTGGAATTGTCGGGGAAAAATCATAACCCGAAGCGTAAGCGAGGAGATTGGACGTCGACGCAACTCAGCCCCTC